>NZ_WOWT01000003.1:0-290405 GCF_009746545.1 Oceanobacillus sp. AG | reverse complement strand
CGAAAGGTCTACTTTAGGCTTCTCCGGAGTTTCCTTGGCTAACGGTTTGAAATCGAAGTGAAACTCCCGAAAGATATATCGAACTTTAAATGCCTGTGGATCTTCTTTGAATCGTTTCTTTTCTTCTGTGGTCATTTGGTTCAATTTCTTTTTATAGAAGGAACATTGATCGTTTCTGCACTTAAAGACATAAAAATCTTTACGTTCTTTAATCTTTTCCAAGCTCTTCAAACAATGGGGACATTTGAGAACAGCTTCTTTCAAGTAGCGATTTTGTTTACTGAACAGACACGCACACACTTTACATTGGTATTGACCTTTGTCTCCGTTGTTGGCATAAAGATAAGCTGCGGGTGCAGAACATTTGGGGCATGTCATCGTCGTTGGTACGGTAACCACACTGTTTTTACGACGCTTAACCGGCTTTAGCTCTTTACCATGTGCAGCCTGGTAATCGTTGAGCAGTTCCTGATAGTCTAGTTTATCCAAGGTTTCGATAATCGGCATGTCATCCACTTCAAACTTACGATAAGGCTTATCAACAGGTTCATCATACTGGGGTTTGGCAACGGACTTTCCAAGGATCATCCCGAGGAGAAGAAAAATAATTTTCTCTTGATACTTGATATATTCAAGCAAATAGTATATAAGTTGAGGTAACAACTTGTCACATCCTTTTTAGGTATTTTGAGTGAGTCGTTACCTCATAAATAACCTATTTTTAAGGGGGTGGCAAGTTTTTTTGTGCAAAAACGCTTAAAAACAACAAAAACACAGGTTTTTACTAAGAAACTTTTGACAATACCAAAAACTTATTAGGGGGGGAGCCATGAAAATTATAATTGCACCGGACTCTTTTAAAGGTAGTATGAGTTCAATTGAGGCAGCTAAATCAATTGAAAAAGGTGTTTTACGTGCATTTCCTGAGGCAAATACAACCTTGTTGCCTGTAGGTGATGGTGGTGAGGGAACACTCGATACTTTAGTGGCAGCTACAAAAGGAAATAAAATACAGGTCCGCGTTCACGGTCCGTTTGGAAATGTTGTAGAGGGAGAGTATGGAGTACTTGGTGATGGAAAAACATGTATTATTGAAATGGCAAAAGCCTCCGGAATTGGACTTTAGTTAGAACTTCTTTAATAAATTCTAAGTCCTTATAATTAACACTGTATTGGAAAGTACCTTCTAACCCAAATACTTTTTAAAATATTAATGTGAATAAACATAAGCATTACTAACTGCATTCTTTACAATCCGAAATAAAAATCCGAAATAAAACAAAAGCGTACGATAATATTATTGACAAATCAAAAGTGTATCTATAAACTCAATGAAAAGCCGTGCTTTACATTATCATAAATAATTTTCATATTTTAATATTAAAATTGATAAGGTTAATTACAGCAAATATTACGAATAGGATTGGAGAAAAAACTATGAATCAAAAAATCTGGGTCGGTACGAACTGGAAAATGACAAAAACAATTAGTGAAGGATTAGCTTATACGGAAGAATTAGTTCGAATCTCCAAAAAAGTTTCTAATAATATTGAACTATTTATTATCCCTTCTTACACTGCACTCACTTCTATAAGTGAGTTAACATCGCAGTCAAGAATACATATAGGGGCCCAAAACATGCACTGGGAAGACTCAGGAGCATATACAGGAGAAATCTCACCACGAATGTTAGATGAAATCGGGATTGAAATAGTTGAACTTGGTCATTCAGAACGTAGACAGTATTACAAAGAGAATGATGCTGATATTAATAAAAAAGTCCATGCAGCTTTACGATATGACATGAAACCACTAGTTTGTATTGGAGAAAATATAGTTGAAAAGAAAAACAATATCTCTAAAGAAACTTTAGCGGCACAATTAAAAGTGTGTTTGAAGGACTTAACTAAGGAAGAAGCAAGTAGCGTAATGATTGCTTATGAGCCAGTATGGGCAATTGGGGAAAACGGAATTCCTGCAGATTCAGGGTATGTAGCAGAGATTCATGCATTTCTTCGTGAAGAATTGATTCAGTTATTTGGTGAAGTTGGATCAGACATTCCGCTATTATATGGCGGAAGTGTAAATCATGAAAATATAATTGAATACATAGATATTGTGGATGTAAATGGGTTGTTTATTGGAAGATCAGCTTGGGAAACGGAAAGATTTGAAGAAATTTTAAGAAAGTTAGAGAATCATCTTTATAATTGAAGATAAAAATGCCTATCAGTATTATTTGCTGATAGGCATTTTTATTTTTAGAAACTTGGTTGAAACAAGCGATTAACTGAAAAAAGTTAATTATTTGAAATGATAACTTCAATATCCTTAAGTAATGGTTTTTCTATAATTTCCTCAGGTAGAGATTTATCAGTTATAAGTATATCTATTTCTTCTGTTTGTGCGAATACAGCACTAGATATAGCACCTATTTTTGAAGAATCTATTAGAGCAACAACCTTGTCTGCTCTTTTTATCATCTCTCTTTTTAAGGAGACTTCATATAAATTAAAATCAGTTAGACCGTTTTCAATAGTGAACCCATTAGCAGAAGTGTACATAGTATCAATATTCACTTGATCTAATAAATCAATTCCAAGGGTTCCTTCAATTGCACTCGATCCTTTTGAAGCTACTCCACCAATTAAAATGACGGTAATATCTGGGTTTTCCTTAAGTTCTATTGCTGTTTGTAAGCCACTTGTAACAACAGTTAGTTTTAACGGTTCCTTGCTTATATATCGTGCGAGTTCAAGTACAGTAGAACTTCCATCTAATAAAATACATTGTCTGTTCTTAATAGTATGTATTGCTTCTTCAGCAATTTTCATTTTTTCATCTTTATTTTTTTTACTTCTTACAGAGAAGCTCACATCTTCATCTTTTGTATCATTCAGTACTGCCCCACCGTGGGTTCTTGTTAGTAATCCGTCCTGTTCTAGTTGATTTAGATCTGTGCGTAAAGTTGCCTCAGATACTCCAATTTTAGATGAAAGGCCTTTAACTGTAATTCTTTTATTTTTCTTTAATAAATCCATAATAGTGTCTCTTCTTTCACTGACAAACATTTTCATAATTACTTCCCACCCTATTATTATCTTTTATTAAATATAATACAATTTATTATGTAAAACAAATTTTTTATACACTAATTTATTTCATTTTGTCTTGTTTATAATTAAATAACATCAAAAACCAATCAAATAAGATAATAAACGAAAAAATATAATTGACAAAACGAAAAATAATGATACTATTAATTTACAATCAATTATAAAAAACAAATGAAGGTGCTTTCAAAAAAGTGTGCTTGTGAATAGAAAGATAGATTTAGTAGTATTATAACATTCTTTTTGTAAGCGGGAACAATAGAGGGGATGAGAAACGTGAACGGTTATTCTTATGAAGAAACGAATAGAATAAATGATTGAAGCTTCGTATCAAAATTTATTTGCTTTTTGTTTTTTAGACACCTACTAAATTATAAATGGGGTGAGATGATGAAGTTAGGTACCAGTACTTACGCATTTTTTTGGCATTTGTCGGAGCAAAATCCGATACCTTCCTCTTTAACTGAACTATTAAAACTTACTAAAAAAATGGGAGGAGAGGTCTTCCAAATCTGTGATTATCCGCAGGTCGAAAAAATGTCAGAAAAGGAACTCAAGCAAATTGTAGAGTTAGCAAAAGACTTAGATATTGAATTAGAACTCGGAACACGTGGGGTAGCGCCTGAACATTTGCATAATTACTTGAGAATCGCACAAATACTAAATGTTAAAGTTTTACGGACGATGTTCCATACGGCGGACGATAAGCCGACAAATGAAGAGATATACAAGAGATTAACGACAGTTATGCCTGAATATGAAAACGCTCAAGTTAAAATAGCAATTGAAACTTATGAACAGGTTCCTACAAAAGAAATTGTCGATATAATCAAGCGAATTAACAATCCATACTTAGGTGTTTGTTTGGATCCGGGTAATACTGTAGCTGCACTAGAACATCCAAATGACGTTATCAATCAAACAGCACCTTATGTGAAGAATTTGCATGTTAAAGATTTCACCTTTTCAAGAAAAGATGGCTGGGTAGGCTTTACATTGTCCGGCTGTCCATTAGGAGAAGGGTTACTTGACTTGAATTATATGATTGATGCGTTGAAAAAAGAGAAACGTGATGTCAATGCGATTATTGAACTTTGGTTACCATTTATTGAAAACATAGAGAAAACGCTTAAGCTTGAAAAAGAATGGATTCAAACGAGTATTAATTATTTAAGGAGGACGTTACAATGACAAACAAAACTAAGGTAACGATTATAGGTGCTGGTGGAAAAATGGGGGCAAGATTAAGAAATAATCTCTTGAAAAGTGATGATTACGATTTAGCTTTAGTAGAAAACTCCTCAGAAAAGAAAGCTCAAATTGAGGAAACAGGACAAAAAGTTTATACATCTGAAGAGGTAGTTCCTACTAGTGATGTAGTCATCTTAGCAGTACCGGATATTGCAATTGGTTCTGTTTCTAAACAGATAGTTCCAGCTATGAAAGAAGGGGCGACAGTTCTTACTCTGGATCCAGCTGCTGCGTACGCTGGACAATTATATACTCGTGAAGATATAACGTCAGTTGTTGCACACCCTTGTCATCCCTCTGTATTTGGACAATATTTAACTGAAGAAGAACATGCAGATACTTTTGGAGGAATTGCTGCTGAGCAGGATGTTGTAATTGCTAAACATACTGGAGAGGAAGAAAAATATGAAGTGACTGCAAAAATCGTTGAGGTAATGTATGGTCCAGTTGGAAAATTGCATCGTATAACTGTTAAAGATATGGCAATCTTGGAACCGACTTTAGCTGAGGTTGTAGCTTGTATGGTTGGTGATTTTCTCAATGATGTAATTAATGAAACGGTGAAAAAAGGAGTACCGGAAGAAGCTGCGCGTGCAATGTTCTATGGTCATATCCAGATAGCCCTAGCTAATGCACTAGAAGGTGCTAATCCATTCTCCGATGCGTGCCTAATTGCGATGGATTATGGACGTGAAGCAATTATCAAAGAGGATTGGAAGCGTATATTTGATGATGAAGTCCTTGATGAAGTTGTTGGTAAAATGTTAAAACTTGAAGAGCCTATTAAACATTGAAATATTAATAAATTTCAACTGAAGTAAAACGGGGGGGATATATATGAGTTTGGTAGCAGAGGAAAAAGTTATAAATAAACTCAATAGAAGATTATTGCCAATTTTATTAATTAGTTTCTTTGTATCAATTCTAGATCGAACTAATATTAGTATAGCTTCACTACAAATGAATGAAGATTTAGCGCTAACCGCTCAAATGTTTGGTTTTGGTTCAGGGATCTTTTTTATAAGTTACTTTATATTTGAAGTTCCAAGTAACTATATTCTTGAAAGAGTAGGAGCAAGACGTTGGATTGCAAGAATTATGTTGACTTGGGGTATTATTACAATGGCAACAATGTTTGTAACAGGCCCAATCTCCTTCTATGTTTTACGCTTCCTTTTAGGGGCAGCTGAAGCAGGTTTTTATCCTGGTGTTATTTACTATATTTCAACATTCTATCCGGCAAGACATCGGACTAAAGCGAACGCTATCTTTCAAATCGGTTCACCAATTGCGGTAGCCCTAGGTTCACCAATTTCTGGTTTGATTCTCGAACTAGATGGTCTATGGGGGCTTAGGGGATGGCAATTAGTATTTGTCTTAGAAGGTATACCAGCTGTTATTCTTGGAGTTATTATCTGGTTTTACTTAACGGACTCTCCATCTAAAGCTAAGTGGCTAAAACCAGAAGAGATAAAATGGCTAAATAATGAATTAGCCAAAGAGGCAACTGTAAAAGAGCATGTCTCCTTCTTTAAATTGATTAAAATACCACAGTTGATCTTACAATCTTTTGTTTATCTATCTATTGTTGTTGGATTATATGGAGTTACAATCTGGTTACCACAAATTGTTTCCCAAATGTCTGGCGCAAGTAACCTAGCTACTAGTTTCTTATCTGCAATTCCATCCATTTTGGCAATTTTCGGAATTGTGATACTAGCTTCGTATGCTCAAAAAGTTAAAAAACAAAAGAAATACGCTATCATTTCTAGTGTAATAGGAGCCATTGCATTAGTCTTAAGTGCATTTACTGGGAATCCTTGGATTGCATTAGTGTTACTAGCGGTAGCAGCAACAGGTATTCAAGCAGCAATTCCATTATTCTGGACCTTACCGTCGTCTATGTTCTTCGGGGCTACAGCAGCCGCGGCAATTGCGGTTATTAACTCAATAGGTAACCTCGGAGGTTTCGTTGGTCCTTATGTTGTTGGATACATTAGTGATGCGACAGGAAATCTGCAGTATGGTTTAATTTTTCTAGGTATCGTTCTATTCTTAGGAGCTATAGGTTTATACTATATGAAAGACAATACGAAAAAATTGGATGACGAGGATGAATCCAAGTTAGATAAAGTTACTAGCTGATTTTCATATATCCCATATCATAATAAAAGTGATATGGGATATTGGGATGAAATCGAATAGTACCAAACTCCAAGTTAAATTTATAGCGGAAATCCCTTTTATTAAGTAATCAATGTTTTACTCTCAGAAACTATACGATATTTTGATAATTCCTTTATGGGTATATTTCTCAGTTAAGGTTTAAACCTTAGAGTTGAACAGTTACGTTCGTATGAAAGTACGAAAATTGACAGAAAATACATTAGGGTTATACTAATAAATGAAAAGAACCAAAATAAATTAAAAACGATAACAAACTGAAAGTGAGGGTTAATTTATGTCAAAGAAAATAATTAATAAGCCTGAAAATGTAGTTTCAGAAGCTGTAGAGGGCTTCATGTTAGCCAATAAAAATTCTTTAGTTAAAGTAGAAGATGTAAACGGGATTATTCGAAAAGACATAGATGACAAGGTTGCAATTATAACTGGCGGCGGAAGTGGTCATGAACCACTATTTATGGGCTTTGTAGGAGAAGGTCTTGCTGATGGTGTTGCAGTAGGGAACGTGTTTGCAGCACCTACTCCAAATACTATTCAGGAAGTAGCTAAAGCCGCAGATCAAGGTAAAGGCGTACTTTTTGTTTATGGGAATTATGCTGGAGATGTTCTAAATTTTGATATGGCTGCTGAATTACTAGATTTTGAGGATATTAACGTAAATACTGTATTGGTCGCTGACGATGTTGCCTCGGCACCTGAAGATAGGAAAGAAGATCGACGAGGAATTGCTGGGGATGTATTTGTAATAAAAATTGCAGGAGCAGCATCTGAAAAAGGCTGGTCATTAGAGGAAGTAACACGTGTTACACAAAAGGCAGCAGATCAAGCCTTTTCAATTGGTGTAGCAACGAGTCCTGGTATAATCCCAGGAGAAAAAGAGCCGGCATTTGTCCTTGGAGACGATGAAATTGAATTAGGAATGGGGATTCATGGCGAACCAGGTATAAAACGCACAAAAATGATGCCTTCTGACCAATTGACAGAAGAATTAATGGAAACCTTATTAAAGGAATGTAAAATAAACGCTGGTGAAGAAGTTGCGGTTTATGTAAATGGATTAGGTTCAACTACTTTGTTAGAACTACTCATTGTTAATCGTAAAGTAGGTCAATTACTTGAGGAAAAGGGTATAAAAGTTTACGATATGGATGTCAATAGTTATTGTACTACCCAAGAAATGGGTGGATTTTCTATTTCATTACTAAAATTGGATGAGGAACTAAAAGATTTATATAATTCACCAGCTCATTCACCATATTATTCTAAAAACATCAAGGAATAAATAGAGGGGGAAAAGAATCATGTCGATAAAATTAGCGAATAGCCTTACCATAGAACAAGTAAGAGATATGTATTTATATGTTAGTGATAAAATAATAGAAAGTAAGCCTTTACTAACCCAAATTGATAGCGCTATCGGTGACGGCGATCATGGAATAGGAATGTCGGTTGGCTTTTCTAAAGCTAAAGAAAATCTGGAAATGAAAGATTTCTCAACGGTTAATGAGATTTTTAAAGAAATCGGTATGTCCATGATCGGTTCTATGGGAGGGGCCTCGGGAGTTATTTTTGGAACCATGTTTGTAGGAGGAGTGAAAGCAGCGGAGGAGAAAAAAGAGCTAGACACAAAGCTACTAGCTGAACTTTTTTCCAATTCGCTTGCAGCAATTAAAAAACGCGGGAAAGCAGAACTCGGGGATAAAACGATGATTGATGCCTTACAGCCAGCTGTTGAGTCATTGAAAAAAAGTATAAATGAAGAGAACTTAAGTATCTTAGAAGCGATTAAGAATGCGGAAACAGCAGCGGCCGATGGTGTGGAAAATACCAAAGATTATGTTGCTAAATTTGGACGTTCTAAGTCCCTCGGAGATAGAGCAATTGGCCATCAGGATGCTGGGGCTACTTCAGTATGGTTGATTTTTAAAGGGATGAGAGAGTGGATAGAGAAAATAGATAACTAATAATTGTTTAGAAAATAAAAGAGGCATGTTTCCAAATGCCTCTTTTATTTTCGGTCAATTACTTTTATGTTATGAGAAGCTAGCTCATTTAATAAACCTTCTGAAAGCTGTTTATCTGTTATTAAAGCATCAATTTGCTCGGTTGTTGCGAAGGAGGAAATGGAACTAGTACCAATTTTTGTATGGTCGATCAGTGCGACTATCTTATTAGCTTTTTGAACCATTTGTCTTTTTAATTCTACTTCATAGACGTTAAAGTCCGTTAAACCATCAACTATTGTAAATCCACTGGCAGAACTGAATAAAACATCTATATGTATTTTATCTAAAATGGAACTCCCAATCAGACCTTCTAACCCCATAGACCCCATCCGTGCAATCCCGCCGAGAACGATGACATTAATATTTGGATTTTCTTTTAATTCCATTGCAGTGGAGAGTCCGCTTGTAACGACAGTAAGTTTTAAATCGGTATCTTTTAATTTACGTGCCAATTCTAAGGCAGTTGTACTCGCATCTAGTAGAATGCTGTTTTTATATTGAATAAACTCAATTGCTCGATTAGCAATTATAATTTTTGAATCGATATTTTTCATAGCGCGCTCGGTGAAATTACTTTTTGGAGGTAAGTTTTCATTTAAGACGGCTCCACCATGCGTTCTTATTAACAGGCCTTTATTTTCCATTATATTTAAATCTGAACGTAAAGTGGCTTCCGATACTTGCAAGGAGTTCGCTAATTCTTTAACGGTAAGTCTCTTGTCCTTTTGTAATTGGTTTAGAATAATGTTTCTTCGTTCTTCTGCAAACATTTTTCCCATAAATATACCCCCGTGTTTGTATATAATGCTATTCAATCATATCATGAAAAAAATTCAAAGCAAACCACTGAAATTTATTACTTGTCTAATAAGTATATACTCATTATCGAAAACAAATGAAAATAAACAGTTATATTATTGAAGTAAACGAAAGTATGTGATAAGATGAAAATAGAGAAGTAAAAAGGAATAAAGAAAGGGGATTAAAAAATGAAAATCGCAATCGGCAGTGACCACAACGCATTTCAATTAAAAGAAACAATTAAAGGGTTTTTAGCAGATACAGAGCACGAGGTAATCGACTTCGGATGTTACTCAGAAGATGCAGTAGATTATCCAGACGTAGCTTTCCAAGTAGCGGAAGCAATCAGTGAAGGAAAAGCAGAAAGAGGTATTTTAGTTTGTGGAACTGGTATTGGTGTATGTATTGCAGCAAATAAATATCCAGGAATCCGCGCGGGACTTGCTCATGATGTTTATTCAGCAGAAAGAGCACAATTAAGTAATAACGCACAAATTCTAACAATGGGATCACAAATTATTGGACCAGAAGTTGCAAAGAAAGTTGTTGAAGCTTACTTGAACGTAGCGTGGGCGGAAGGTTCCAAACAAAAAGTAGATAAGATTATCGAAAAAGAAGCAGAGTTCGTAGGGGAAAATTTTAAAGAAGCGGTAGCTGGAAGTAATTGTGCAGTTAACTAAACATGCGAATCGAGGAGAATAAGCATGCAATCATTATTATTGGATTTTTTAAAAGTAACTGAATCAGCTGCAGTCGCCGCCTTGCCGTGGGTTGGTAGTGGCGACAAAATCGCGGCTGACGGGGCTGCAACAAATGCGATGCGGGAAACCTTGAATAAAATGAAAATGCACAGCAAGATTGTCATTGGGGAAGGTGAGATCGACGAAGCCCCGATGCTCTATATCGGTGAAGAACTTGGGAAAGGTGGCAGTCACGAAGTCGATATTGCAGTAGATCCGATTGAAGGAACAACACCAACTGTTAATGGACAAGGAAACGCGATTACAGTAATCGCAGCGGCTGAGAAAGGGGCATTGCTTCACGCTCCCGATATGTATATGAAGAAGATGGCAGTTGGACCAAAAGCAAAAGGGCATATTGATTTAGATGCACCAATCGAAGAAAATATTAAAAATGTCGCAAAGGCGCTTGGAAAAGAAGTAACAGAGCTGAATGTTCTGATACAAGACCGGCCGAGACATGAGGAATATATTGAACGAATTCGAGAAACAGGTGCTAAAGTACGTTTGTTTCATGATGGTGACGTCATTTATGCCATTGCCACTTGCATTGAAAGTTTAGGTGTCGACATGTTCCTTGGAATTGGCGGTGCCCCTGAAGGAGTGCTGGGAGCAGTTGCCGCGCGTTGTATGGGTGGAGAGATGCAAGCAAAACTCTTACCACGCAATGAAGAAGAAATTGCTAGATGCATGGAAATGGGGATCAACAATTTCGAAAGCGTTTTAACACAGGATGATTTAGTGCGCACAGATGATTGTCTGTTTGCAGCTACTGGAATCACCGATAATATTATCATCGACGGTATTGAAACAATCGCTGGCAACCATCACACTTCTTCTATTCTTGTAAATGGCAGAGAAAAACAAGTGAGATATGTTAAAAGTGTTTATCCAGTGAAAGCGAGCGTTTAGCACAGTAAAATCTTAGGAGGTTTTTTAAGATGGATTTCTATTTAGACACAGCAAATATTGAAGAGATTAAACGAATTAATCGATTGGGATTAGTGGACGGTGTTACAACAAATCCTTCCATTATTGCAAAGGAGAATAGAGATTTTAAAGAAACGATTAAAGAGATTTGTGAGCTTGTGGATGGCCCGGTTAGTGCTGAAGTAATCGGACTTACCGTGGAGGAGATGGTGGGTGAAGCGCGTGATATCGCAACATGGGCATCAAACGTCGTTGTGAAAATCCCGATGACGGAGGCTGGATTAGAAGCGGTTAATATTCTTTCTAAAGAAGGTATTAAGACGAATGTTACGCTCATTTTTTCCGTATCCCAAGGACTGATGGCGGCCAAAGCGGGTGCAACATATGTTAGTCCATTTGTCGGTAGAATCGATGATATTGGTGAAGATGGACTGGAATTGATTCAGAACCTGAAAACAACGCTTCAGAATTATCATTTCAATACGAAGATCATTACAGCAAGTATCCGGACGATTAATCACTTGGAAAAAGCAGCAACAGCCGGGGCAGATATTGCGACGATTCCCGGGTCCCTATTACCGAAATTATGGAAGCATCCATTAACGGATAAGGGAATTGAGCAATTCTTAGCTGATTGGGAAAGTGTTCCAAAATAAGCACTAGCTATAATTGAAAGGGATGATAACGTATGACAACTTCAACTGTTTCTGTAGAGCAATTATCAATCAATACCATCCGCACACTTGCTATTGATGCCATCGAAAAGGCGAACTCCGGTCATCCTGGGCTTCCGATGGGAGCGGCCCCGATGGCCTATACACTCTGGACAGATTTTATGACGCATAACCCAAAGCATTCCAAATGGTTTAATCGGGACCGATTTGTTCTTTCAGCAGGACATGGATCGATGCTTTTATATAGTTTACTACATTTATCTGGCTATCATGTGACGATGGATGATTTGAAGAACTTCCGTCAGTGGGGTTCAAATACACCGGGTCACCCGGAGGTACGCGACACAGATGGTGTTGAAATGACGACAGGTCCACTAGGACAAGGGATCGCCTCTGCAGTAGGGATGGCGATGGCTGAAGCCCATTTAGCTGCTACGTATAATAAGGAAGATTTCCCTGTAGTTGATCACCATACATTTGCACTTGTTGGAGATGGCGATTTAATGGAAGGAATTTCACATGAAGCGGCCTCCCTTGCAGGACATCTCGGTTTAGGTAAATTAGTCGTTCTATATGACTCGAATGATATTTCTCTCGATGGGGATCTCGACAGGTCATTCTCTGAAAGTGTCGAGGGGCGGTTCCGTTCCTATGGTTGGCAAGTTCTTCGTGTGGAGGACGGTAATGATGTAGGTGAACTTCGTAAAGCGTTGAAAGAGGCGAAGGAAAATAAAGAGCAGCCGACATTAATTGAAGTGAAGACCGTAATCGGTTACGGCTCACCGAATAAAGGAGGTTCTTCTGATTCCCACGGTGCACCACTCGGTGAGGAAGAAGTGAAGCTCGTAAAGAAAAATTATAACTGGGAGTATGAAGAGTTTTTCGTCCCAGAAGATGTGTATGAAGATTTTAATAAAAAGATAGTTCGCAAAGGTACACAAGCTGAGAAAGAGTGGGACGCGTTAATTGAAAAATATAAAACTACTTATCCAGAAGAGGGCAGACAGTTACAGTTAGCGATTAATGATGAACTTCCGGTTGAGTGGGATAAAAACCTGCCAACCTATGAAGTCGGCTCAACGCTAGCAACGCGTGCTTCCTCAGGAGAAGTTTTGAACGCGATTGCCCAAGCTGTTCCGAACTTTATCGGCGGTAGTGCAGACCTTGCAAGTTCGAATAAAACGATGATTGATGGAACGGGTGACTTCACAAAAGCGAATTACGCGGGACGAAATATTTGGTTCGGTGTCCGTGAATTTGCGATGGCGGCAGCGCTTAATGGAATGGCACTGCATGGCGGCTTGAAGGTATTCGGTGGAACCTTCTTTGTCTTCAGTGATTATTTACGTCCCGCTGTTCGTTTATCGGCCCTAATGAAAACACCTGTTACGTATGTTTGGACACATGATTCAATTGCTGTAGGAGAAGACGGCCCAACGCATGAGCCTGTTGAGCAGTTAGCATCATTCCGTGCAATGCCAGGCTTATCGGTGATTCGCCCGGCTGACGCGAATGAAACCCAGGCTGCTTGGCGTCTTGCTGTGGAATCAAAGGATGAGCCGACTGCACTTGTGCTTACACGTCAAAACCTTCCAACATTGGAAGGTACGAAAGAAAAAGCATATGACGGTGTAAGAATGGGGGCTTATGTTGTAAGTGAAGCGGAAAAGAAAACACCGGATGCTCTAATTCTCGCAACAGGCTCTGAAGTGCAATTAGCAGTTCAGGCGCAGGGCTCTTTGAAAGAGAAGGGGATTGATGTTAGAGTCGTCAGCATGCCGTCTTGGGACCGTTTTGAAGCTCAAGAACAGGCTTATAAAGACAGTGTGCTGCTTCCTGGTGTTAAACAGCGTCTAGCTATTGAAATGGCTTCTTCGCTTGGCTGGGACCGTTATGTAGGTGATAAGGGGGATATCCTTGCCATCGACACATTTGGTGCCTCAGGCAATGGAGAACGAATCATAGAAGCGTATGGCTTTACTGTAGAAAATGTTGTAAAACGCGTGGAAAAATTAGTAGGACAGTAAAATAAGAAATAAAAAAAGATGCCTTGGACTGGGCATCTTTTTTAATTAAAATTAAAACCAAGTTGACAAATAGGAATAATCAAATTAGAATATCAATAATCATAAAATATTGAACCTTTTAAAGGGAGGCAGATACATATGGCTTTTGAATTTGATCATTTAGTACATTTTGTCGGAAGTCCAGAAGAGGCGAAGGAAAGTTTAAAACAGCATGGTTTGCATGTGGTGAATGGAGGAAGGCATGAACACGGGGGGACATATAATACGCTCAGTTATTTTGATTTAAGTTATGTAGAACTTATTGGAGTGGTAAATAGAAGTTTAGCGGAAAAGTCGGCCGAAAAATATAGTTTAAGAGATACGTTCAAAAAAGATAATTATACAATCGGACTATCAAGAATTGCACTTCGTTCTCTTAATCTCGAAGTTGAAGCCGAGCGCTTTAAATCACTTGGGCTAGAAGTGTTTGGGCCCTTCCCGCTCAGTAGAAAAAGGCCAGACGGCAGTGTCGTAAGCTGGAAACTATTATTTGCAGGACGGGAGAATGAAGAACTGGAACTTCCTTTTTTTATTCAGTGGGATGATTCGGATGAAGAGCGAAAAGCAGATTTAACGGAACAGGGAACGATAGCCCCGCACCCAAAAGGTGATCTTAAATTATCTTCTATCGGCTTTGCTGTTCGAAACTTAGATACCACGGTTGAAAAGTGGTCGAAGTATTTGGACTTGGAAAAGGGAGAAAGCTTTGTTGACGAATCCCTGAATGCGAAAGGTCAAAAATTAAAACTGGTAGGAGGGGACATTGCGTTTTATAGCCCAATTGGAGATGGAATTGTTGCAGAAACGTTAGCGGAAAGAGGAGAGAAGCCATTTTTGGTGGATTTTACGGGCTCCAAGGAGAAAGAACAATTTGAAGTGAAGAACGCATTGTATCGCTTTATCTAATAATGAATAAGGGGATTAAAATGATGAGAAACAAGTTTATTTTGAAACTGGGCATGTTCTTAATTTCTACGGTAGTGTTCTTGGCAGGATGTGGGACGGAAGCGTCAGATACATCAGGCAAAGAGAGTGATAGTATTGTGAGAATTGGATTTCAAAAAGGGAACACGTTACATCTTTTAAAGGAAACTGGATTTCTTGAAGAGGCTTTGGCCGAAAAAGGCTACGAGGTTCAATGGGAGATGTTTACTCATGGTGGTACCTTAATGGAAGGGATTTATGCTGGTGCAATTGATTATGGGCATGCAGCTGATGGGCCGGGGATTATTGCTCAAGCTACAGGTAAACCGATTGTTTATGTTGGTGCAGATGCCCCTAACCCAGAAGGAGTTGGTTTACTTGTATTAAAAAATTCGGGAATTGAATCTGTTGCAGATTTGAAAGGGAAAAAAATAGCTGCATTGGAAAATGGAAATCATCGATATTTGACCGTTCTGGCACTTGAAAAAGCAGGATTAACGAATGATGGTGTAGAGTGGGTTTTCCCAGAAGATGCCGGACAAGGAAGAACTATTTTTGAAACAGGACAGGTTGATGCATTAGCCTCCTACGATCCTTATCTGGCTTCGGCTGAGGGGGAACTGGATACGATTTCCCTTACGGAAGGAGAAGACTATGAATATCCGAACCGCACTTTCTATTATGCGAGCACAACTTTTGCAGAAGGGAACCCAGAACTGCTTGACCTCATTCTAGAAACGATCGATAAAGCGGATCAATGGGCGAATGAAAATAATGAAGATGTTATTGAGCTTTTATCAGATAGTTTAGGAATTAGTGAAGAAATTATTGGGAAGCAAATTGCCCGTCGTACGTTTGGTGCAACGCCAATTACCCAGGAAATTGTCGACACCCAGCAAAAACAGGCAGATGTATACTATGATATCGGATTGATTCCTGAAGAAATTGATGTATCAGAAGTAATGCCAGTAGGTGGAAAATAATTGGTTCGGAGGAAGATTCGAGTGAAAGAAACATGGTATGAAAAATTACAACCTTGGATAATTCCAATTATCCTATTAATATCCTGGCAAGTGATTGCTAGTTCTGGAGTTGTTTCGGAAACTTTATTCCCTTCGCCGTTAAGTGTCATTGTGAGAGCGTGGGAATTAACGATTAGTGGAGAACTATTTAATCATATTATGGCGAGCCTAGGTCGGGCAGGTCTAGGAATGATTATCGGCGGTGCGATTGGTTTTATTTTTGGAATTTTAAATGGACTTTCCAGTAAAGCTTACCGTTATACAGACACAACGATTCAAATGATCAGGAATGTTCCACATTTAGCGCTCCTTCCATTAGTGATTGTTTGGTTCGGTATCGGTGAAAGTTCGAAGGTTTTTCTTGTCGTACTGGGTGTTCTATTCCCGATATACGTGAACACGTACCACGGCATTCGAAATCTCAACCCTGGATTAGTTGAAATGGGGAAAATGTATAAGCTCAAAGGCTGGAAGCTATTCAAGAATATCCTTTTCCCTGGGGCGCTGCCATCCATTTTTGTCGGAATAAGATATGCACTTGGTGTCATGTGGTTGACGCTGATTATAGCAGAAACAATCCCGACTCAAGTGGGGATTGGTTACCTAGCAACGAATGCTAGAGAATTCATGCAAACAGATATTATCATCTTGAGCATTATTATTTATGCATTGCTCGGAAAGCTGGCTGATTTAACAGCAAGATTTGGCGAAAAACGTATGCTTACATGGAATGAAAGCTATAAATAAGCAGATAGATGTATTTTAAAATAAATGAGGTGTATAAATTGGCTAGCGAAGTTATAACAGAAAGTAATGATATAAAGCAGTTGAATCCTCACGCTGTTCAAATCGATCTGCAGCATGCTAGTAAATCGTTCGGTAAAAATAAGGTTTTAAAGAATATCCATCTATCCATTGAAAAAGGACAATTCATTGCTGTTATAGGAAAAAGCGGGAGCGGGAAAAGTACATTATTACGTATTATAGCAGGACTGGATAAGTTGACGGAGGGAGAACTATTATACAACGGTTCTACCCTTGATGAATCAAAAGTAAATATTACAATGATGTACCAAGATTCAAGACTTTTACCTTGGAAAAAGGTGATCGATAATGTTAGTCTCGGACTAGAAGATAAGGAGGCAGAAAGGGCTGAACGCGTGCTGGAAGCAGTAGGTTTATTAGATTTTAAGCATGAATGGCCATCTACCTTATCTGGAGGTCAACAGCAACGGGTAGCTTTAGCACGAGCATTGATTCATGAACCTTCATTATTATTGTTGGATGAACCATTAAGTGCACTTGATGCTTTTACACGTTTAGAAATGCAGAATTTAATTGAAACCATTTGGAATAACCTGGGTTTTACGACATTGCTTGTAACACACGATGTAAGGGAAGCGATCCGTCTGGCGGATCGGGTTATCCTGATAGAGGATGGGAATATTGGTCTTGATATCAATATTGAAAATCCTCGGCCACGACAATTATCTGATCCGAAGCTTGCGTTGTTGGAGGAAGAAATCTTGAATCGAATAATGAATGGTGAAATGGAGAGCGTTTCAGAAAAAAGAGTTAGTCCATAATTGAATGAAAAGAAGCATATGAAAAAGATGCCTCAGTGTAAGGAGGCATCTTTTTTGTTTTGACAGTAACTAAAAAGTTTAAAACTAAGCAATAAAATCTTCCCAAGTCGATCTACTGTTTTAGAAAACAATATATTTACCATCTATAATCATAGCAATGGTGACCGTTAGATTCTCCTCTACTTTGTGATCTATCACAGTAACAGATTTCATACTTATCATTACCAATTCTATGCATAATTTCACAAGAAGTTGTAAATCTAGTGATCCGCTTCACAGCGAAATACACGTATATAGCCTTAACATGTATCGAGTTAAATTCAATGCCGCAATTTAAATGATTATGCCAAGTTAAACTCCCTGCCCTTTCCAATGAAAATGTGACCCTATCCTTGACACACAAGGTGTCTTGGCGTTTCCTGCTTTGAGAAAAATAATAGCTTTTTAAACTTAATTACGAGTAACCTTGAATTATTTATAAAAATTGCCCATAATTAAGAGATAACTAAGCTTTATAGCTTTACTAGAGGTGACAATGAATGAGGAAGATTGGAAGAAACGAACCGTGTCCTTGTGGGAGCGGGAAAAAATATAAGAGATGTCACGGTGCAGCCCGTGTAATGGAGGTTGATCCTACTCGTTTTAATAATCAATTAGATGAGCTTCATCGGGGACTGTATCGTTTTGCCATGCAGAACTACCGCGGGGAACTTGGGGACATGATTTCGCGACACCCGAAGTATTCACCGATTGAAGACGAAGAACGAATGAATTTATACAAGTTGGGTTTGACTGCTTGGGCAATGATTCATGAACCAATTAAGCATGAGCAGACAGTTTTTGACATATATTATGAAGACCAACGGAATAAAACGAAAGACGCGAGAGTGAATCGGGCATTTACAGCTTGGCAGGATGTCACACCATCCATTTATGAAGTTGTTTCTATAACGGATGAAAAATTCCATATACGGGATATCCGAATAAATGAAGAGACGACTGTAAGAGCGTATGAAATGAGCAGTGTAGAGGAGGGGGATTTTGTAATCGGGATGCTGCTTCCGTTTGTACAGAAGCATGAATTCCTATTGGCGATGTTTGAATTGTTTGGTGCGGATGAGGAATTTATTGATAGAATAAAAGCTTTGAATGATGAGGAGTTTACGAAAGAATATCCTGCGATTTTAGCAACTGCTTTAACGATGGAAAACACACCAGCTGATCCTGCAAATGAACCGGCAACTGAAGCATCATCCGAGGAAATGCTTTGGGATAATCCATTATATGGTAAGGTTGCAGAAATATTTGAAGAACATATGTTGAAAAAAGAATTTGATGAAGAACATATAGCACAGGGACTTGAAATCTGGAAAACATTTACGGAAAAAGAAAATCCGGCTTTCAGAAAACCGGAAAGTTATGCGGCTGCCCTTGACTATGTCCTCCAGCAAAGAGTACTCGGACAAGCGAACCAATCACAAAAAGAACTGGCTCAGATTTATGGTACAAGTCCTACTACCATATCCAATAATCGCAAAAAAATTATCGAAGCAATCGCGTAATCATTGTGCCTGTCATGCCTTAGATTTTGTCAAAAAAAGGTATGACAGGCAGTTTTTTGATTGCATAGGTAACTATAATTATTGCTGATCCAAATGGGAATAAAAATGCGCAACTGTTCTGTGAGTGTGGTCGGGCATTAAGAAAGGGTCTTTTATTCGTCGGAAGGAAAGACGGAATTAATCGGCAGTATTAAGTGGTGAAGCGTTAGACATACTAAAAAAGTTTTAATGTCTCGAAATAGGGAACAGTATTTATAGGTCCTAATAGAGCCTGAACATTAATAAAAAGGAGAGATAGTATGGCAATTGAACATGCACATTCACACAGTCATCCTGAAGAATCGGCAGCGATTACATTAAATCATCTCGTAGCAAATCTCGGAGTATTGTACGTAAAACTTCATCAATATCATTGGCATGTGAAAGGACCGCATTTCTTCACTTTGCATGCTAAATTTGAAGAACTTTATAATGATGCAACAGGCTACTTTGACTCGTTTGCAGAACGTTTACTGCAGCTTGGTGAAAGACCTTATTCGACACTCCAAGAGTTTAATGAGCATGCGTTCATCAAGGAAGAGGTTTATCAACGGGAAATTCATGCAGATAAAATGGTGGAAGATCTCGTAAATGATTACCGTGCGATTCGTGATTATACGGTAAAAGGAATTGAACTAGCAGGAAATGAAGGAGACGCGGTGACGGAAGATATGCTGATCGAATATAAGAACAATCTCGACTTCCAGCTGTGGAATTTGCAAGCTTATCTTGGTAAAGATGCAACAGAGGGCGAGTAAAACAAAACCCCCTATTTACTTGAACAAACTGGAAGTCTAATGGGCGATTAGAACCTTCTAATCGCCCGGATGAGTTCAACTCAAGCTCATTCGGTCGATTAGAGCACCTTTAATCGCCTGAATGAGTTGTAAGCTATCTCATCCAGTTGATTAGAAGGCTTGTAATCGCCCAAGCGAATTTCAAATCTATCTCCTTCGAGTGATTAAAACTCTTTAATCACCCGAACGAACTCGAATCTGGTTCAAACGGCGGTAAAAAAATAAAAAAAGCAATCATTCCCCACATTGAAGGGAAGTTGCTTTATGATAAGAAGTGGGACAGTAATCAAAACGTCTCGCTTCTTTTTTATTCGGAAAATATTTGTCATGTCAAGCGCTAAGTCTGAACAATTTGTATACTGGAAATAGTTATTATTATAAGTATAATAGACTTAAAGTTGTCGTTTTTGACAAAAATAGTTCAGTTTATAGAGAGGAGTGTTGGTATGGAACGGAAAAAGAAAAAACAGGAATGGCGCTTTTCTGTTGCAAATAGGGAGGCGCTTATAGGATGCGGGCTTGCTATATTCAACTTTATCTGGTGGTATGGTTTTGCCTATGGACTTGGTTCGAAGCCACCTGAGGAATATACATATGTTATGGGATTTCCTGCGTGGATTTTTTACAGTTTAATATTTGGAACACTAGTGATGTTTGTTGTTGTCATTTTAGTTGTTAAATTTTTCTTGAAAGACATTTCACTAGAGGATGAAGAGGAAGATACAAAGGAAGATGAGGTGATGAAAGGATGAACTGGGCGGTAGTTACCCCTTTATTAATTTTTCTTGTTGTAATTTTTATTATCGGTATGTGGTCTAGTAGAAGATTATCGGAAGCGGATGGGTTCTTGAGTGATTATTTTCTAGGCAGCAGAGAATTCGGTGGCTTACTGCTCGCGATGACGATGGTTGCTACATATGGAAGTGCGTCAAGTTTCCTTGGCGGCCCAGGTGCTGCCTATACGATTGGTTTTGGTTGGGTGCTGCTTGCAATGACGCAGCTTGCGACCGGATATTTCGTGTTGCTTATTCTTGGGAAAAAGTTCGCAATCGTTGCAAGACGGTATAATGCGGTTACGTTAATTGACTTTTTAAAAGAAAGATATAAGAGCAAGACGGTTGTACTGCTCTCTGCATTTAGTATTATTGTTTTCATGTTCGCTGCGATGGCGGCACAGTGGGTTGGAGGAGCTTATTTAATTCAATCATTAACTGGAATTAGTTATATTGGCTCTTTATTTATTTTTACGATTTCGGTACTCGTTTATGTTACGGTTGGTGGGTTCCGAGCCGTTGTAGTAACGGATGCGGTCCAGGGGGTTATTATGGTCGTTGGTACATTGGTTCTCCTTGGAGCGGTTATTATTGCGGGCGGTGGGCTATCGAATATATTCGCTGATTTGGTCGCAATTAATCCGAATTTAATTACCCCGTTCGGTCATGACGGTTCCTTGACGGCTGCTTACGTTTCGTCTTATTGGATCCTTGTCGGAGTAGGGGTTGTAGCACTTCCGCAAATCGCAGTTCGTGCGATGTCCTATCGGAATTCGACAGCGATGCACCGTGCGATCATCATTGGAACAATTGTCACTGGGACGATTATGCTTGGCATGCATTTGATTGGGGTATTTTCCCGTCCAGTATTGCCTGGAGTTGAAGTAGCGGACCAGGTAATTCCGCTCGTTGCTTTAGAAGTGTTGCCTCCATGGCTCGCCGGAGTCATCCTATCTGCCCCGCTTGCAGCAATCATGTCAACAGTGGACTCGCTTCTATTACTCGTTAGTTCATCCGTTGTAAAAGACGTGTATATCAACTATATAAAACCGAAAGCAACAGATCGACAAATTAAAAATGTGAGTATGGGAGTTACTGGAGTAATTGGGATAGTCGCTTTCATTCTTGCAATCAGTCCGCCTGAATTACTTATTTATCTGAACTTATTTGCTTTTGGTGGTTTAGAATCAGCTTTCATGTGGCCGCTCATTATGGGGCTTTACTGGAAATATGCGAACAAGACTGGTGCCATCGCATCGATGATTACAGGGATCGGTTCTTATATTGCTATTCATTATTATAACCAGGCATATGGCGACTTGTTTGGCGTCCATACGGTTACCGTGCCGGTTTTCCTATCCTTGATTGTGTTTGTTGTCTTCAGTTTGATCTTTAAAGAAGAAGCGTACGAGTTTCCAACAAAAAATATTAACAAAGGAGCATAGGTAGGCCATGCCTGTTTTTAAAATCAGGCATGCCTCTTATGAATAGATTGGATCCCCGGAATAGATGGGATTTGCAACATAGAGATAAAGAAAAGGGGAGTGAAGTTTGTGAAAGAATTGCTGAGTTGGGAAGAATGGGCAGAGCTTGATGCGACAGGTTTAGCCGAGTTGATTCGGGAAAAAGAAGTGACCCCGCAGGAAGCCGCGCGTCAAGCAGCAAAAGGGATTGAGGCATTGAATCCTGAAATTAGTGCAGTTATTGAAGTATTTGACGATGTTGTGGAAGATCCACTGCAAGACGGAATGAACCCGGATGGTGTGTTTGCCGGTGTCCCATTTTTGATGAAAGACTTGGGACCCACGATAAAAGGTCGACTTCAGGAGATGGGTTCTTTACTTATGCAAGGAAATCGAGCAGAGAAAGATAGTTTTCTAACGACGAAGTTTCGCGGGGCAGGTCTGAATATTATAGGAAGAACGACGACTCCCGAACTAGGTCTATGCAGTTCCGCGGAAAACCCGGATATCTATGTGACGAGGAACCCATGGAATGTTAATTACACGACATGCGGTTCTTCAGCAGGCTCGGCTGCTTCCGTTGCTGCTGGCATTGTTCCAATTGCTCATGCGACAGATGGTGGTGGCTCAATTCGAATTCCGGCAGGAGTAAATGGAAATATCGGACTCAAGCCATCCCGAGGAATTTTTTCCTTGGCTCCCAATGGTTCCGATTTAATGAGTGTTGTGTCGAGCCAAGGAGCTCAGACCCGTACAATTCGGGATATGGCAGCTTTTGTCGATCATACGCGAGGCGGGGCACCTGGTGAGTTCATGCCATTTTGGCACCCGGATGAATCTTATACGGAATTAATTAAAAAGGATCCGGGTAAATTGCGGATTGCGGTGTCGCATGAATGGGGGGATTACCGAGCAACACCAGAAATTGTTGCCGAACTGAAAAAAACAGCAAAATTCCTCGAAGAATTAGGACATGACGTCGAATGGACGATTCCGGATATTGATTTCCATGCTGCATATAAGGCACAGACGGAGGCATATATCATGAATTTTTCCCAAACGATTTCTGAAATTTTAGAAGGGAAAGATTTAGAAACACCACCTGCTGGATTAGTGGAACCGATGTGTATTCGGGTGTGGGAGGAAGGAAGACATGCAACATATGGTGAACGGGCAAAAATGCAAGCGGTTTTTAACCAGCTATCCAGGTCAACAGCTGCATACTTTGAAAAATGGGATATCATTCTGACACCGACGATGGCACTTCCGACGCCGCTTGTTGGAACGACAGAATACTTGACGATGAGTGATAATCCTTCTGTTTACGACTGGTTCCATAACCTCTGGAGTATTTTTTCCTATACGTCGATTGCCAATATTTGCGGTATCCCAGGAATCTCTCTTCCGGTGGCACAACTTCCTAATGGTTTACCGTTTGGAATGCACGCACTCGCCAAAGAAGGAAATGACGGTCTGTTGCTTCAGCTCGGTGCCCAGATTGAAAGAGCGCTCGATGGGAAATGGAACGATGGAAGGAAGCCGGATATCCATGTTACTAAAATACAATCCATGCAGAAGCAATAATTATAATAATAGACTTTGTGAAAGAGGATGAAAGAGATGAGAGAATACAAGATTGCGGTATTACCCGGAGATGGGATCGGTCCAGAAGTGACAAGGGAAGCGGTAAAAGTCCTTGAACGAATTGCTGAGATGGATTCTAGCTTCCGTTTTAAAACGAAGAATTTTAATTGGAATAGTGAATATTACTTAGAGCACGGGAAAATGATGCCAGAAGATGGACTCGAGCAGTTAAAAGAATTTGATGCCATTTTATTCGGTGCGATTGGGGATCCTCGAGTGCCAGATCCAGTGTCGATTTGGGAATTAATTTTACCAATACGGAAAAACTTCCAGCAGTTTATTAATTTTCGCCCGGTTAAACTGTTGCGGGGCTTGGAAAGCACATTGAAAAAAGAGGTGCCGATTGATTTCGTTATTGTCAGGGAAAATAGTGAAGGAGAATATACAGACTCAGGTGGAGCGATGTTTCATGGGGAAACCCGAGAAATGGCGTTACAGAACATGGTGATGACGCGGCAAGGGGTTGAACAGATTGCTAGATTTGCTTATGACTATGCACGTGCGAATGGCAGGGAAAAAGTGACGAATGCGACGAAATCGAACGTCATGCTCCATACGATGACGTTTTGGGATCGACTTGTGGAAGAAGTGGCAGCGGAAAATAAAGATATCGATTATGAAAGATATTATATCGACGCACTTGCTGCTTACTTTGTCCAACGTCCCGAAACCTTTGATGTCGTATTAGCTTCGAACCTTTTCGGGGATATTTTATCTGATCTTGGATCAGCAATTGTCGGTGGTCTTGGTCTTGCGCCATCTGGAAATATTAATCCGTTGGGTGAATTTCCTTCGATGTTTGAAGCAGTTCATGGTTCTGCGCCTGATATTGCAGGAAAAGGGATCGCAAATCCAATCGCTCAAATTTGGTCAGCTGCCCTAATGCTCGAACATCTTGGAAGGAAAGATCTCCATGATCTCGTTTTACAGGCGATTGAAGAAGTGTTAGTTGAGAAAAAAGTACTGACGCCAGATATTGGCGGAAATGCGACAACAGCAGATGTTGGCGATGCAATTAGTGACAAACTGGAACGAATTGGAGGACTTTTATGACAATAACAAATAAAACAGTCATTGTAACAGGTGCTGGCGGCGGTATGGGGCGAGCTACGGTGGAACATTTACTCGAAGCAGGTGCAAACGTTGTCGGGTGCGATTTAAATATTGCAGCTTTAGCTGAACTTGAGGAGAATCCCCGTTTTAAAGCTATGAAAGCAGATTTGCTTAATGAAGCTGCTGTACAGCATATTTTTGCGCAGACAAAGAGTGAATTTGGTTCTATCGATGGACTTGCGAATGTGCATGGGATTGCGCAACATGCGACACCGATAGAAGACTGCAGCCTTACCGAATATCGAAAAATAATCGATGTGAATATGACTAGTATCTTTTTAACGTGCCGGGAAGCCGCTGCTTATATGAAGGAACAGGGAAGCGGAAAAATTGTCAATATCGGTTCTGTTTCGACGACACGGCCACGACCTGGACTGCAGGCTTATGTTGCTTCGAAAGGCGCCGTAGAGTCCTTTACAAAAGCATTAGCTTTAGAACTTGCGCCATATCAAGTGAACGCGAATGTGCTCCATCCGGGGCCAGCTGACACGTCAATGCTTGGTGAGTTTACTGCTGTGGGTAGCAGTGTTGACGATACCAAAAAGGAAGTCTTTGAAAGCAGTGTACCACTTGGCAAATTACTGCAACCGGAAGACATCGCTAAATCGGTGAAATATTTATTGTCTGATGCGGCAGAAATGATAACCGGAGCTGTTTTACATGTTGATGGTGGGAGAAATATATAGTTTTAAAAAAAAGGGGAGACACTGGTGAAAACATATGAAATGTATATCAATGGAGAATGGACGAAAAGTGCGAACGAAGCGGTAATTGATGTGCTGAATCCGTCAAGCAGTGAGAAAATCGGTGAGATTCCTCGAGGTACGAAGGAAGACGTGGACCGGGCTGTTCGAGCTGCAGCTGCTGCATTTCGCACGGAGGAATGGCGTTCGTATTCGGCATTTGACCGGGGAGATCTTTTATTTGCAATTGCCGATAAAATGCAGGCCAATAGGGATGAATTAGCGGAGCTTGAAACAACGGATGTTGGAAAGCCGCTCTCCCAAGCGTATGCTGATGTGGATGCGGCGATCCGCTACTTCCGTTTTTATGGTGGGGCAGCTGATAAAGTAATGGGGGATACGATTCCAATTCAAGACGGATTGCTTGATTATGTTGTGCGCGAACCGGTTGGGGTGACGGCCCATATCATTCCATGGAATTATCCGCTGCAAATTATTTCTAGAAGTGTTGCGGCAGCAATTGCAGTAGGGAATACAGTTGTTGTAAAAAGCGCAGAGGATACGCCGCTTACCGCGTTGCGCCTCAGTGAATTTTTTGCTGAGTTAGACTTACCTGCTGGAGTGTTCAACCATGTAACAGGTTACGGGTATGAAGCAGGAGCTGCTTTAGCAGGTCACCCACTTATTAATCAGCTAACATTCACTGGTTCGGTTGCAACAGGAATTTCCGTTGGACAAGCGGCGATGGCGAATGTCGTGCCAGCCACGTTAGAGCTTGGTGGGAAGTCTCCGAATATCGTGTTTGCCGATTGTGATATGGAAGCAACCGTTGCCGGCGTTGTCCGTTCGATTATACAAAATGCAGGCCAGACTTGTTCTGCAGGGGCACGGTTGCTCGTTGAGGAATCATTCAAAGATGAATTTTTGAAAAAGGTGATTGAACAGTTCGGCAAACTAACGATCGGTGCAGGTATCGAGGATAAAGATATTGGTCCGATTTTAAATGAAAGGCAATTTGACCGGGTAATGGGGATGATCAATATTGCTCGGGAAGAGGGAGAAATTCTTTTTGGTGGCAATCAAGTGATAGTCGAAGGATTTGAAAATGGTTTTTATATCGAGCCGACGATTGTCGATGGAGTAAGTCCACACAGTAGAATTGCCCAAGAGGAGGTATTTGGTCCGGTGCTTACCGTGTTTACGTTCAAGGACACGGAAGAAGCGTTAGAACTTGCAAACAGTACGGATTATGGGTTAGTTGCCGGCGTTTGGACGAAAGATATTAACCGCGCTCATTACTTAGCAAGCAGAATTGATTCCGGTCAGGTGTTTATCAACAATTACGGTGCTGGTGGTGGTGTTCAAATGCCATTTGGCGGCTACAAAAAGAGCGGGTTCGGCAGAGAAAAAGGTTGGGCAGCACTGGATAACTACACTACAATAAAAAACGTGGCAGTAAAGTATAGATAGAATACAGAAGTGAAAACAGACCATTGTTTTCACTTCTTTTTGTGAATTATTTTTAGAAGGGATTGCTAGTACTATGGAAACCAAACTGATCGATGCTCATATCCATCTTGATTTTTACACCACTGAAGAACAAAAGCAAATAATCGAGTCATTGGACAAGCATCAGATAGAAGGCCTTATTACCGTTTCACAAAATCTCAAGTCCGCAAAATCAAATCTCGCTTTATCCAAAACATATTGCACTATCCAACCGGCCTTTGGATATCATCCGGAACAAACTTTGCCTTCAGAAAAAGAAATAGTCCAGTTGACGGAATTTATCTTAACACAGGAACAAGACATGGTTGCAATTGGAGAAGTAGGGCTACCTTATTATTTAAGACAGGAGACAGATCTTAAACTTGAAGAATATATCGACCTGCTCGAGCATTTCATCATGCTTGCCAAGCGAACAAAGAAACCAATTATTCTCCATGCCGTTTATGAAGATGCACCAGTTGTTTGCTCTTTACTTGAGAAACATTCGATCGATAAGGCGCATTTTCATTGGTTTAAAGGAGATGATAAAACAATGCAACGGATGCTTACGAATGGCTACTTTATTTCTGTAACGCCGGATATCGTATATAAGCCTAAAATTCAGCGAATAGCCAAACAATATCCACTTGAACAATTAATGGTGGAAACGGACGGTCCTTGGTCATTTTCCGGTCCTTTCGAAAATAAACGCACTCATCCCAAAATGTTGCATGAGTCGATAAAGGTGATTGCACACTTAAAACAAATCGATAGAACAGCGGTTTATCAGCAAATTTATGAAAACACGAGAAGTTTTTTCACGCTTTAGCTTTGACGACTATTGCCGAAATCGCGTCACGAAAGACATGAATAAAAAAGGTATGTTATAATATTCGAGCGGTGTTTTTCCTCAGGCGGAATGTTTTTTTATAATTTGATACACATTTAAATGTGTGCTTCTTTTTAACCTATATTATCCTACACCAAGAGAAAGGAGTTACATATATGGAGTTTACTCTATGGGATGTTCTGACGGATTTAGGACTATTATCGTTGTTATTGTTAGTAGGAATGGTTTTACGTGCAAGGGTAATATTTCTGCAACGTTCTTTTATGCCGGCAAGCATTATCGCCGGAATTTTGGGCTTGATACTGGGACCGAATGGTTTTCAAATCATCCCGTTTTCTGATTTTATCGGAACATATCCGAGTGTTTTAATTGCTATTGTTTTCGCTTCCATACCATTATCATCAGAGAAGTTCGATTGGCGGAAAGTCATGGACAAGGTTGGTGGTTTTTGGTCATATTCACAAATCATCATGTTATTGATGTGGGGACTAGGTTTAATGTTTGCACTAATTTTTCTTGTACCTACATTCCATGTCCATGATGGATTTGGTTTATTATTAGCTGCCGGCTTTGTCGGGGGACATGGTACTGCTGCAGCACTTGGCGATGCTTTTCAACAGCAGGGCTGGGAAGAAGCGACTTCCCTTGCGATGACTTCCGCAACAATTGGTGCAATTGTCGCTATTGGAGTAGGGTTGCTTTTAATCCGTTCTGCGGCAAATAAAGGTGAAGCGAACTATATCAGCCGGTTTGAAGAACTGCCTACAGAATACCGGACCGGTCTATTGCCAAAAGAGAAAAGAACTTCGATGGGGAATGATACAGTTTCGAGTATTTCCATCGATCCCCTTGTATTTCACTTGGCGCTCGTGCTGCTTGTAGCAACCGGGGGTTATTTTTTAAGTCAATTTGGTGAGCGGCTATTTCCGCAACTTACGATTCCAGCGTTTTCTTTGGCGTTTTTAGTCGGTTTATTTTTAAATATTATGATTCAAAAAGCAGAAGTGGATCATTATATTGATAAAAATGTTGTATCAAAAGTGAGCGGAAGTGCGACAGATATCTTGGTAGCTTTCGGAATCGCATCGATTAACTTAACAGTTGTAGCGGAGAACATTGTACCATTTTCAATCCTGATTATATTCGGTATCCTCTTCTCTTACTTTTTCTATAAAGTCGTTTCTAAGAATTATTTCCAAGAGAATTGGTTTGAAAAAGGTATCTTTACTTGGGGCTGGATTACTGGTGCAGTGGCAATGGCGATTGCTTTACTGCGGATAGTTGATCCAAGAATGGAGAGTAAGACGCTTGATGAATATGGCTTGGCCTATATACCAATCGCGCCGGTTGAAATTATGCTCATTACCTTCTCGCCGATGTTCATTCTTCATGGCCGTCCGTGGTTATTCGTCACGATAACGGTCGGATTGTCCATTCTCATTATCCTATTTTCTATCCGAAGGGGCTGGATTATGATAGGAGAAAGAGAAAATGGATAAACGGGAAAAACCATTGATTAGAAACTTAGTCAATGGTTTTTTTATTGAAAAACAATAAATTCCCCCGATTTGTATGATGTTATGCTAGTATGAAAGTAAGTTTCTAAAAAATGTGAGTAATATGTTAACGAGTGTTTTAAAGGGGGAGAAATAATGGATTTAAAATTAAAAGGGCAGTCCGTCATTGTAGCTGCGAGCAGTAAAGGATTGGGTAAAGCAATTGCATTAAAATTTGCTGAAGAAGGAGCGCATGTTCTGATTTCCAGCAGGAGGGAAGAGGAATTGAAACTTACCGCAGCTGAAATCAGGAAGAAAACAGGTAATGAAAATGTCCGCTATAAAACATGTGATATAACGGATGAATCGCAAATTAAAAAGTTAGTGGGAACAGCTATAGAATGGAACGGGAAGGTAGATGTACTGATCAATAATGCTGGCGGCCCACCTGCTGGAACTTTTGATAAGTTTTCAGACAGCGACTGGCAAGCTGCTTTTGAGTTGAATCTATTAAGCTTTATCCGTCTTACGCGGGAAGTATTGCCTTCCATGCGGGAGTCAGGAGCAGGGAGAATTGTTAATATTGCATCCTCATCTATTAAACAGACATTGGATAATCTAATTTTATCCAATACATTTCGTGCCGGGATTGTCGGCCTATCGAAAAGTCTTTCTCAAGAACTGGCAGGAGACAATATTCTTGTTAATACCATTGGTCCGGGCCGAATTGCAACAGACCGAGTGCAGGAATTGGATGAAATACGAGCGGATCATAAAGAAATCAGCTATGAACAACTCCGGAATGAAGTCGAACGGTCGATCCCGATTGGGAGATACGGAGAACCCGAAGAATTTGCGAACATGGTCGTTTTCCTTGCGTCGGGCGCTAACTCCTATGTCACTGGTCAGAGTCTCGTTGTTGACGGAGGGCTTGTAAAAGCATTGTAGATGAGGAAACCAGCTTTACTTAAGTAATTTATGAACTATGTGATTGTGTACACAAACAACCCGCTTGTCGATATTTCCCGGGAAATAACAACAAAAGCGGGTCTTTTTATTCAGGAAGAAGTGGGTTCTCCTTTAATAAAGTGAAACTTCATCCAGTGGGGAATTCCTTACCCCCTACTGAAAGTTAGTTGAACAGAATCAGGTATTTACGGACTGTATATCCCTCAGCTCCACATGTTGGGCATCCCTCATGTTTAGAAGAGGGGATATTACAGACCGTTAATGCGTGATAAAGTGAAACTTCATTCAGTGGGGAATTCCTTCCCCCCACTGAAAGTTAGTTGAACAGAATCAGGTATTTACGGACTGTATATCCCCCAGCTCTACATGTTGTGTTTCCCCCTATGTTTGGAAGAGGGGATATTACAGACCGTTAATGCGTGATAAAGTGAAACTTCATTCAGTGGGGAATTCCTTCCCCCCCACTGAAAGTTAGTTGAACAGAATCAGGTATTTACGGACTGTATATCCCCCCAGCTCCACATGTTGGGCATCCCTCAAGTTTAGAAGAGGGGGTATTACAGACCGTTAATGCGTGATAAATTCCCACAAGCCATCAAAAACTTTCGCATCATACAAAGAAATAATTAGAACAAGGCTGATTGGTCCAATAATAAGGCCAATTAAACCAAATAGTTGCAGACCTGCAAACAAAGATACGAGAATGGCGAGTGGATTTAACTTCATACTGGATGATAGTACTTTCGGTTCTGCAATTTGTCTGACGGTTACGGTGGAGCCATATAGAATGAGAAGGCCGATCCCCATAAACAAATCCCCGGTAAAAAAACTATATATACTCCAAGGAATCAAGATGAGCCCTGGTCCGAAATATGGCAATAGATCGATGAAACCAAGAATTACAGCGATAGTAAGTGACTGCTCCACCTGCAATATCAATAAACCGATGAAACTGACTAAAGCAGTAAGAATCATTAAGATGATTTGGGATTTTAAAAAGCCGAATGTTTTTCGCTTTAAATCACGTAAGACATTCCAGGTCTTTTTTTGGAAAATGAGCGGCAACTTATTTTTATAAAGGGTGGCATATTTCTTAGAATCTTTGCTGATGAAATAAATTGCAAGAATAGAAAAAATAATAACTGTAAATGTAATGGGAAGGGCACCGATAAAGGTGGAAAGGCCGTTAGCAATACCCTGACCAATCCTGCCGAGTAAGGCGGCGACATTGCTACCGATAATTTGAATCCCTTCCTGCAAGGCTTGGCGCTGCGAAGAATCGAGGTTGTCTATAAAGCCAATGCCTTGATCCCATAATGGTAAAATGACATCATTGAAATACAACTGGATATTTATGGAAACTACTTCAATTTGATTCGGGATATAATCCGACAGGTATAAAAATCCGTCAATGGTCTTTTTGATAAGGATCGTCACAATGCTTCCGATAATTCCAATAAGGAAAAGGATTCCGGTTAATACGGCAAGTGGTCTTGGAAAACGTAAATATCTTTCAACAGTATTAACAATCGGATTGATTAAAAAGGCAAGTAAAGCGGCGATTAGAAAAGGATATGTAAGTCTAAGAAAATGATATAGTAAAAATAAGCCAATTGCGGAAATAAAAGCTAGAAATAGGATGCGGAAAATTATTTGGATCGCTGGGTGTTTCATAAGCAGAGCTCCTTTCAATCGCTTGGAACATAATTTGCTATCTGTTAATAAAAATAGCGAAAATTCATTTGTTTTTATTTTTATCCTATCATAATTTCTTGGCTTTAACTAGAATGAGTCGCGTCTATATAAAGAAAGGACGTCACGTAAGTAACATGAACGTCCTACTTAGTTAGCTATATAATTTTCCGTATAAAAAGGAAGAGAGTCTTTGTTGAAAGCTACCCCGACAACGAGGGTTCGGTAGCTATTATGCAACTTGTTTTCACGGTGACCAGGTGAATTCATTAAACCTTCATGGGCGAAAATACTGCTTTGTTGACCAGCAGCGAGATTTTCCCCAGCCCTTTGGTAGGCAACAGCATCTTCTGTTAAGCGGTCAAATGGGGACTTGCCTTCCAGATTTGTGTGGCTGAAATAATTATTTTCTGCCATATCCTGACTATGGGCGCGGACCGTTTCTAAAGCGGATTCTTCCCAATCGAGAACAGAAAGCCCGTGTTTTACCCGTGCCGCATTGGTGAGATCAAATAACTGATATTCGAATCCCTCTCTTAATTCTTCGCTCGGCATTCCAAAATAGTTTTTCTTCTGTTTTTCCAATTGCTTATCAATAATTAGAATAGCGGTCACTGTATTATTCTGATGAACATCATAAAATATTGTCGTGTAACTTTGGTCAATTTCGAAAGTATGAAACTCCCCGTTATCCTGAATTTCGTAATTCACTAAACCTTTTCGGAGCGTTTGCAGTGGCTTAGGCAATACGGAAAGCACTTCTTCCCGCGTGCTTTCAAATGTAATTCCATTACTGGAAGTAAGCAAATCTTGATTCGTATATAAACCATTGACTCGGTCGTCGTCATCATAAGAAATCATCATGAAATGTTGGTAATTCTGATGATACGTGACCCAGTCCACACCATATTCATTCCGTGTCGCTCTTTCAGGTTCACCAATTTGTGCTTCAACATCCGCCCGCAAATCACCAAGTTCAATGTTATGAATAGAAAATAAGTGATCGGAAGGAGCTGATAGCTCGGGTTTCTCTAGTTGAATTGGTGAATCTTGATCTTGAAAGGTTTCAGAAACTTTATCAGAAAGTAACCGAATCTCTTGTCCAATCCAATCGAGCGTATTGCTAACAACTGGATGCTCGCCGATTCGATAAATATCTGATTGAATATTTTCAAAAACTCCGCCTACTCCTGATTCTTTAAAACTATCCCCATAAAAATGCCAAAACAACCCGACAATAAGTAACAAAACAATAAATCTCCGTAAAAAAGTCAAACTCCCACTCCCATCTATTGAGACTAGGGTCAGTGCACATGTCCCAGTTCATAGCAATCATTCTAGCCAAATTGCTGCCTCACATACTTGCAAAGCATCTTCTTTATTTTATCATAAAAGATATCAAGCTAGTGTGATGTAAACTTACAAAAATATGGAAAAGAAAACAGGGAATATTTTATCACGTATTAACGGTCTGTAATACGCCCGCCTCTAAACAAGAGGCTAATGGGAAAACAACTTGGTTTTATTTTCCTATTCGCATGTTCATCTTACTTAAATGGGAAAACAACTTGGTTTTATTTTCCCATTCGCATGTTCATCTTACTTAAATGGGAAAACAACTTGGTTTTATTTTCCCATTCGCATGTTCATCTTACTTAAATGGGAAAACAACTGAGGTTTATTCTCCTATTAGCATGTTCATCTTACTTAAATGGGAAAACAACTTGGTTTTATTTTCCCATTCGCATGCTCACCTTATCTTTAATGGGAAAATAACTAAGGTTTATTCTCCCATCAGCATGTTCATCTTACTTAAATGGGAAAACAACTGAGGTTTATTCTCCCATCAGCATATTCATCTTACTTTAATGGGAAAGCAATAGGGAACTATTTTCCTATTAGGACGCATACCTCGCTCTAATAAGAAAATAAACGATTCCTATTTTCCCATTCGCATGATTTTCTCACTTAATTGGGAAAGTATGCGTCTGCCGGGCAACTGAACGGTAATCAGGGCACCAATATAATGACCGAGCATGATACTTACGGTGAATGAAAGTAAGAGGGATTAAAAAAAGTTTCAAAAACCCCTTGACATCTTCTCGGAATTATCTTAATCTTATTTCTAATAACTTAATTAATCTGCGTTGATGAAGAGTAGTAATTTATTCAGACACTTAAGAGAGCTGGTGGTTGGTGTGAACCAGTGTGGAGGGGATAAATGAATGGACTTCGGAGCTTCCAAACCGAAACGACAACTGGAGTAGGCTTTGGCGAATACGTCTCATCGTTATCTGAGACAGGTGTTAGGCAATAATTGCCCGACATGTTGAGTGAGCTTTTACAGCTAATAAAGGTGGTACCACGGTCCCTCGTCCTTTTTCGGATGAGGGATCTTTTTGTTTGCCAAAAAAATATAAATATAAAAAATCGTAAAGTAAGAGTAGTAAACAGTCGCTTCAAGCGTTCCAGAGAGCTGGTGATGGTGAGATTCCAGCGCGCTCGTGACTGTTGAATGGACTTATGAGAGGTTTCTGAAAAAGCAATTGTTGCTTGAGTAGGAAAACACGGGTTTCCGCCGTTACACGGATAGGATATCGAAGGAATGAAATGTAAGCCTTCCGTATCCGAAAAAGATGAAAAGAAGATTCTTTTCCAAGTGAGGTGGCACCGCGGTCCCATACGTCCTCTATAAACATCAAGTTATGTTTATAGAGGACTTTTTTATTTACAGAAAAGGAGTGAAAGGTAAATGATCTTAGCGTATCAATATGAAAAAATACCGGCAGCTGGAATGTCAGCTTTAAAGATTTTCAAAAACCTGAAATCCCGAAAAAAGTTCTTGCTTGAGAGTACGAGTTACCATGAACAAAAAGGAAAATTCACTTATCTCGGAGTTGATCCGTACGAAGAGGTTATTGGCAACCAAGGAAAAACTACGATAATAGATATTCAAACGAATACGACGAGACAACTCGAAGAACATGCACTCGACTATTTGAAAAAGCAGCAACCCGACATGGAAACACATTTACCAATCCCATTTTTCGGCGGGGCGGTCGGCTATGTCGGATATGATTTCATTTGTCATTTGGAAGAAATTGCTCTTCCAAGTGTGGATGAGTTACAAATGCCCGACGTTCATTTCATGTTATTTAGAAATATTATCGCTATTGATCATACGAAAGATTGCTTATATCTTATTGCAGTCAATCCGGACCAAGACCCTAACGTATTCCTGGATGAAGAGCTCAAGAAACTAAAAAATTTACTTCAAGCCGACATGAAAGACAGCAATACAGCTTTTCCCAATGTAGATTTCAAGTCTCAAGAAACAGAAGCAAGTTTTACAGAAAAATTGTTGCGGGCGAAGGAATATATCGAACGGAAAGAAGTGTTACAGGTAGTACTATCACAGCGGATGCAAGCAGATATTAGCGGGAACCCAGATTTCCCATTTGCCTTTTATGAGAATTTACGCGCGTCTAATCCGTCTCCATATATGTTTTACATTGATTTTGCAGATTATATTCTGCTAGGCGCGTCACCAGAAAGTTTGCTGCAAGTAACTGGTAATGAGGTGGTTACGAATCCAATCGCTGGCACAAGACCAAGGGGTGCGACACAAGCGGAAGATGCGAGGCTAGAGGCTGAACTTCTTGGGGACGAAAAGGAACTTTCTGAACACCGCATGCTCGTTGAACTTAGTAACGAAGATCTTGCCAGTGTTTGTAAGGAACAGACAATCGAACTTACAACCGATATGATCATTGAAAAATACCAGCATGTGATGCATATTGTTTCCGAGTTAAAGGGTGAGTTACGAGAAAACTCTTCAAGCATCGATGCATTAATATCTTTGTTACCTGCAGGGACTGTTTCCGGAATGCCGAAACAGCGCGCGATGGAGATTGTGAATGAACTGGAGGAAAAGAGGCGCGGCCCATATGGCGGGGGTGTTGGTTATATTAGTTTCAACCGGCATTTGAACATCGCACTTACGATTCGCACGCTGATTATCAAAGGAAAATACGCATATCTCCAAGCTGGGGCAGGGATTGTCCGTGACTCGGTAGCGAAGAAAGAATACGAAGAGACATTGCATAAAGCGCGATCCTTAGTAGAAGCTGCATACACGTTCAGTTAACAAAAAGTCGTAAAGAAAGGAGAACGAACAAATGAAGACATATCTTCAAAAGTTGATCAACAAGGAAAATTTAAGCCGGGAAGAAATGAAAGCAGCTGCAAGCCATTGCTTTACGAGTGAAGTGACCGAATCGGAAATTGCCGCATTCCTTATTGCACTCCAAGCAAAAGGCGAAACGGCCGATGAAATTACTGGTCTTGCGGAGGTAATCCGGGAAAAGTCATCCTTCCAGACGGAAAACACATTAAATGTCATCGATAATTGCGGTACTGGCGGGGACCGGTCAAATAGTTTCAATATCAGTACAACCGCAGCCTTTGTCATGGCAGGGGCGGGGATTAAAATTGCGAAGCACGGCAACCGGAGTATTTCCAGTAAAACGGGTAGTGCAGATGTACTCGAGCACTTAGGCGTCTCTCTTTCCTTTTCAAAGGAACATATTGAGGAAATGCTTGCGGAGAACAATATTGCATTTTTATTTGCTCCTCATGTCCATGAAGTGCTGAAGCCCTTTTCCATTGTTCGTCAGCATCTTGGCGTACCGACGATTTTCAATGTCATCGGGCCACTGACAAATCCAATTCAGCTGGAAACCCAGCTAGTCGGAGTTTACCGGAAAGATTTGCTTGAGAAGGTCGCAGAATCATTGAATAAGCTAGGACGGCGCAGGGCAGTGGTCGTGACCGGGGCAGGTTCACTTGATGAGGCTAGCTTAGCCGGTTTGAACAGATTGATTGTTATAGAAGATGGCAAACTAACCCCGATGAATCTACACCCAGAAGAGGTCAATTTACCAATCTATCCAAATGAAGCGATTCGTGGAGGCGACTCCAAGCGTAATGCAGAAATTCTTTTGTCCGTTCTAAAGGGTGAGCCTGGTGCTTACTTCGACACGGTGCTTCTCAATGCAGGGATTGGCATTTATACAAGTAGAAAAACGGATTCAATCCAAGCCGGGATTGAATTAGCCCGAGAGAGCATTTTATCTGGAGCAGCATTAGAACGACTGGAACGATTAGTTAGCTTTAGTGAAAAAATTCCTGTGTGAGGTGTATTGAATGACTATTTTAGATAACATTTTAAAGCAAAAAAGAATTGAACTGACAGAACTGATTCACAAGAAATTAATGGAGCCGGTAGGTAAAACAAATCCCTCCTTTAAAGAGCGGGCTGCTGCTTCAGAAAATATGAATATTATCGCTGAAATTAAGCGCGCTTCCCCTTCCAAAGGAGCGATTGACCTTGAAGTGGATCCAATCGAGCAAGCGAAAACATATGAGAAAAATGGTGCGGCAGCCATCTCGGTACTGACCGATGAAAAATTCTTTAATGGCTCATTAGAAGACTTGCGGGCAGTTCGTGAAGCAGTCGACGTTCCGGTCTTATGTAAGGATTTTATTATCGATACGTTGCAGATCGATCACGCAAGAGCTGCCGGAGCAACAATCATTCTATTAATTGTTGCAGCTCTCTCAGATGAGGATTTAAAGAAATTATACGATTATGCAACATCTCTTGAATTGGAAGTACTCGTCGAAGTGCATGACGAGGAAGAAATGAAACGGGCAGTAAAACTTGAACCTGAAATAATCGGAATAAACAACCGAAATTTGAAAACTTTTGAAGTCGATGTAGCAATAACGGAAAAACTTGCATCCCTTGTTACGGACCGTGACACATTGCTTATTAGCGAAAGCGGCATGCGGGAAAGAGAAGATGTGCAGCGGGTGAGAGACGTTGGGGCAGAAGCAATTTTAGTCGGAGAAACACTTATGCTTGCGGAAGATTTACAAAGAACATTTACGAATCTACAAGTTCCACTGAAAGAGGGGAAGAGGCTGCATGTTCGTTAAAATTTGCGGTATCACAACGGAGAAAGCGGCACAAGCAGCGGTCGAGGCGGGAGCCGATTTAATCGGATTTGTTTTTACGGAAAGTAAGCGGGAAATTTCGCCGGTTGCGGCAGCAGCGATTGCAAGCCGTCTTCCGGCATCTGTCCAAACAGTCGGTGTCTTTGTTAATGAAGAACCGGCTGTGATGGAGCAAATTGCCAGCCAAGTTGGGCTTGATTTCCTTCAACTGCACGGGGAAGAACCGCCACATGTGGCAAAATCTCTTTCTGCAAAGGTTATTAAAGCATTCCCCGCTGAAAAAGAAAGGTTAGAAAATGTCCACACGTATCCATGTGATTATTTTCTAATTGATACACCGAGCATCAATCGTGGCGGGAGTGGCAAGACGTTTGACTGGAGCTTGCTGCAAGAATCAGGCATCGACCGGGAAAGGTTGCTGCTTGCAGGAGGTCTTCATCCAGAAAACGTGCGGGAAGCAGTGGAAGCAGTGAATCCATTCGCAGTTGACGTCTCAAGCGGTGTCGAGACGGCAGGAAAGAAGGATCCAGAAAAAATGAAAGCATTTATCGAGCAGGCAAAACAAAGGGAGGCTTATAAAAAATGAGTGTATATACCGTACCAGATCAAAGTGGAAAGTATGGCAATTTTGGCGGGAGGTTCGTCCCGGAATTATTAATGCCGGCAGTTCTTGAACTTGAAAAAGCGTATGAAGCGGCAAAGCAAGATAAGAGCTTCCTGGGGGAATTGAACTACTATTTAAAGCAATATGTCGGAAGAGAGACCCCATTATATTTCGCGGAGCGGCTTACAGATAAAGCAGGTGGGGCGAAAATATATTTGAAACGAGAAGACCTTAACCATACAGGCGCACATAAGATCAACAACACGATTGGGCAGGCTCTGCTTACGGTTAGGATGGGAAAAAGGAAAGTGGTGGCAGAAACCGGTGCTGGTCAGCACGGGGTAGCAACTGCAACAGTTTGTGCGCTGCTTGGTCTTGATTGCATCGTCTTTATGGGGGAAGAGGATATTCGCCGCCAAGCACTGAATGTACAGCGGATGGAGCTGCTTGGTGCCGAGGTTAGAAGTGTTGAAGGCGGAAGCGGGACACTGAAAGATGCCGTGAATGAAGCACTTCGTTACTGGGTGAACCATGTGGAAGATACCCATTATATTATCGGTTCTGTCGTTGGTCCGCATCCATTTCCGCTGCTTGTCAGGGATTTTCAAGCGGTGATCGGTGAGGAAACGAAAAGGCAAATCTTAGAACAAGATGGAAAGCTGCCGGAAAAGATTATTGCCTGTGTCGGTGGTGGCAGTAATGCGATGGGAATGTTTTATCCCTTTGTTGAGGAGGAAGATGTCTCTTTAATCGGGGTCGAAGCTGGTGGAAGTGGCCTAGAAACGAATAAACACGCAGCAACTTTAACAAAGGGGAAAGTCGGGGTATTACACGGGACATTGACTCATCTTTTACAGGATGAAAACGGACAAATAGAAGAAGCTTTTTCAATTTCGGCAGGACTAGATTATCCGGGCGTCGGACCGGAACATAGCTATTTACAGAGTATCGACCGGGTAAATTATACGACTGTAACGGATAAAGAGGCACTGGAGGCTTTCGAACTTTTATCGCGGAAAGAAGGGATCATACCGGCTTTAGAAAGTTCGCACGCAGTAGCTCATGCAATGCAGGTTGCCGGAGAAATGTCTAAAGATCAAACAATTGTTGTTTGCCTTTCGGGCCGGGGAGATAAGGACCTTAGACAATAAGGATTTATTGAAGTGAAGGAGGAGAAATAAATGGGCAAAGTAAGATTAGAAAAGGCATTGCAAGAAAGGCTTTCTGCAGGAGAAAAAATTTTCTCACCATTCATTATGGCTGGTGATGGTGGTTTGGATATTTTGCCGGACAGAATAAAATTTTTCGAGGAAAACGATGCGGCTGTTATAGAACTTGGTATTCCATTTTCTGACCCTGTAGCAGATGGTCCGACAATCCAAGCGGCTGGCAGCCGAGCTTTAGCTAACGGGACAACACTTGCCAACGTTCTAGATATATTAGAGGTGACAAAATTAGAACGGACGATACCTGTCGTCATCATGACGTATATCAATCCAATTATCGCATTTGGTGTTGAAACGTTTGCCAAAAAGAGTGCGAAAGCTGGGGTTGATGGAGTGATTATTCCCGATTTACCGATGGAGGAGGAGCGCCTCATTGCGGAAGCTTTAAGTAGGAGGGACATCGCCTTTGTAAGGCTTGCTGCGATGACGAGTCCGCAAGAACGCTTACAGGAACTTGCCAAGCGCACAGAAGGTTTTCTTTATGCAGTTGCTGTTACCGGTACAACTGGCGCAAGGGCAGAGCATGATGCATATGTATCAACATTTTTACAAGAATTAAAGACATATACAGATACTCCAGTACTCGCGGGCTTCGGTGTATCTACAGGAGAGCAAGCGAGGGCGCTCAGTGAGCATGGTGACGGGGTGATCGTTGGCAGTAAGGTCGTTCAGCTTCTTCATGAAGGGAATTTAACAGAAATCAGCCAGTTAATAGCGGAGAGTCGTTCGATCAAGGTATGATAATCCGTGCTTGTTTTTACAGATTATTCCCTCTATAATCTTTCATAAGATAGGAACAAGGGGGATACATATGACAAAAGCAGTAATTCTAGACGGATATACATTAAATCCGGGTGATCTCGACTGGGCACCGCTTGAAAGATTAGCAGATTTCAAAATTTATGATCGGACTACATTCCATGCGGACGAAGCGGCTCTCATCATTGAAAGAGCGAAAGATGCGGAAATTATTTTAACGAATAAAACACCGCTAACGAGAGAGATTCTTACCGAACTCCCGAAGCTTAAATATATTGGGGTTCTTGCGACAGGATTTAATGTCGTGGACGTGGAAGCGGCAAAAGAAAGAAACATTACGGTGACGAATATTCCAGACTATGGAACAGATACGGTTGCCCAAGCAGCCTTTGCGCTCTTGCTCGAACTCTGTCACTTTACGGGAGAACATAGTGATGCAGTGAAAAGGGGGGATTGGACAAACCAAGAGGATTTTTGTTTTTGGAATCATCCGATCATGGAACTTTCCGGGAAAACAATGGGAATTATCGGATACGGAAGAATTGGTCAAGTAACGTCCCGGATAGCAGAAGCGTTTGGCATGAAAATCCTTGCCTATAACCGTACAAAAGAGAAAGTGCCCTATACGGACAACATCCGTTATGCGCCCCTTGATGAGCTGTATAAGGAAGCAGATGTCATTATGCTGCATAGTCCATTAACTGAAAAGAATAAAGGTTTCATTAATAAAGAAACAATCGGCAAAATGAAAGACAGTGTCCTCATTATTAATACGGCAAGAGGCGGCTTAATTAATGAGCGGGACTTAGCGGACGCTTTAAATGACGGAAAAGTTGGCGGGGCAGGACTTGATGTCGTTTCAAAAGAACCGATTAGTGCTGATAATCCATTACTCGAAGCAAAAAATTGTATTATCACTCCACATATCGCTTGGGCAAGCTTGGAGGCACGAGAACGATTATTAAATATTGCCGCAGATAATCTGGAGAGTTTTTTGGAAGGTAAGGCAATTAATCTTGTAAATGATTAGTTGGAGAAGGAGCTAATCAGGAGAGTGTACTGATTAGCTTCTATTATCATAACGTTTAACGGTCTGTAATAACCCCCACTGAATGAGTTTCACTTTATATTCTACTAAACCTAGTTGACAACTGGGGATAAGATGTATAAACTATCGTTTAACGCATATGATGAATAAGAGAAGGGGGAATTAAGATGACAACTACAAAACGAAGTGACCAGTTGACTACAATTTTTAAGGGATTAGAAGATAATTTTGATCAGATGAAAAACTGGAGAAGACATATGCACATGAATCCGGAGCTTTCATTTGAAGAGGTACATACGGCAAAATATATTGAAGAACAGCTAAATAATTTCGGTCTGGAAGTAAAGACACAAATCGGTGGGAAAAATGGATTAATCGGGATTTTGCAAGGAGATAAACCTGGGAAGACAATTGCACTCCGAGCAGATTTTGATGCGCTTCCAATCGATGATGAAAAAGATGTTCCATATAAATCGACGAAGCCAGGTATCATGCATGCTTGCGGTCACGATGGCCATACGTCGGCATTACTAGGGACTGCTGCAGTATTGAGTGAACATCGGGATAAGTTAAACGGTAATGTCATTTTTGTTTTCCAACCGGCAGAGGAACGGCCACCAGGTGGAGCTAAGTTCATGATTGAAGAAGGGATCCTGGATAACGTGGATTATGTATTTGGCGCACACTTGGCTTCAGAAATCCCATTAGGAAAGGTTGGCGTTGGTCCGGGGTTTCAAATGGCAGCTGTTGATAAATTTGAAATTAACATTCAAGGTCTCGGCGGGCATGGTGCAAGACCTCATGAAAGCATTGATTCCCTTGTGATTGGTACAAGTGTCATTGAGGCGTTGCAGAAAATTGTGAGCCGGAATATCGACCCGCTGAAATCAGCTGTCGTAACAATTGGCGTTTTTCAAGCAGGAAATGCCTTCAACGTTATCCCCGACAGTGCGAGGATTGAAGGAACAGTACGAACCTTTGATGCGGATGTACGCGATAAAGTTCAAGAGAAAATCAATTCCATTGTTGCAGGAATAACGAGTGCTTTCGATGCGACCTATGAAATTGATTACCTTCGCGGCTACCCGGCACTCTATAACCATGAAAAAGAGACAGCTATCGTTCGGGAAATTTTAAGTGAATCATTCAGTGAGGAAAATGTAACCGAACTTGAGCCAACAATGGGAGCAGAAGATTTTTCTTATTTTCTGGAGAAAAAGCCCGGAACTTATTTCCGAGTCGGTTCACGTAATGAAAATGAAGCGACACATTATCCGCACCACCATCCGAAGTTCGATTTTGATGAGCGGGCATTAGTTAATATCAGTAAATCTTTTGTACGGATTGTTTCTCATTATTTGATTGAGGAAACGGCGAATAAATAGTCTTACGATTTGGGAGCATACTCACGTATTAACGGTCTGTAACACCCCCACCTCTAAACAAGAGGGAAAACCAAAATGTTAAGGTGGGGGATATACAGTCCGTAAATACCTGATTCTGTTCAACTAACATTCAGTGGGGGGAAGGAATTCCCCACTGAATGAGTTTCACTTTATGAATTGGGTTAATCGGAGGAAATTCTGGTTAACCCTTTGTTCGCTCGGATGTTTATATAATCGAAAAAATGGAAGATTACTTAAATGACAGAACATTCGGGTGTATTGTGATATAATATTAATAGAAGAAGATTCTTCAAAATTTCAGGTGAAGGGGGGATAAAATGGGTAAATTCACCAAATCCCTTGGAATTGCTGGAGCAGCTCTTGGAGTAGCCTATTTATCAAAAAGCGAAAATAGGGAAAAGATGAAGAAATTAATCGGGTTGGATAAAGATTCACAGTCCTATGTGAAAAAGCTAGGAAGACCCGGAGCTGTCGGAGCCGCAGATGATGCGAAAATGGTTGATGAAGGAGCTCTAACAAGCGTACAATACTACAATAAACTCCAGGAAGAAGAGGAAGAAGAGGAAGAGAAAAGTGAATAAGAAAGAATAATAAACACCAACAAAGAGAAAGCTGCTTGTTGGTGTTTTTTTGTGTATAGTACTACTCTTTTGTTCTCCTTACCTTTTATGAGTTTCTTGCTGCTTCTAATGCCTTGTCATAATCTGGATGATTCGTTGCTTCACTTACATATTCTACATAAGTGACTTTATCGTTTGCATCGACGACAAAGATTGCACGTGCAAGTAAACGGTTTTCTTCAATCAACACGCCATAGTTTTTACCGAAGTTAGCATCTCTGTGATCCGACAGCGTATCAAGGTTTTTCACGCCGTTTGCTGCACACCAGCGTCCTTGCGCGAAAGGAAGGTCCATACTAATTGTTAATACTTGTATTCCTGGAAGAGAATCAGCTTCTTTGTTAAAGCGCATCGTCTCTTCAGAGCAGACCTCAGTATCAATTGAAGGGACAGCTGCAATTAATTTGACCTTCCCTTTGTAATCATCCAATGTCACTTCTTTTAGATCGTTAGATAAAACCGTAAAGTTTTGTGCGATATCACCAACTTTTACTTCATTTCCAATAAGAGTAACTGCTTCCTCTCCAAATGTAATAGTTGCCATAATAAATTCCTCCTGTATGAATCATTAATTTTTTTAGCACCCGCAAGAGTTGCGAATGAGTAATGAAGGTGGTAATTCGATGTGCGTCATATAATGCGAGTTATTCATTTTGTTCAACAATACATCAAATGCTGTTCTTCCAATTGTATCTGGTGGCAATAGGATATTTGTTACCGGTGGATCAATAATCTCCGATGAGGAAAAATCTCCAAAACCGATAATTGCCATATCTTCTGGAATATTTAAACCCAATTCTTTTAATTTACTTATTGCTCCGATTGTCATTAAGTCATTTTGTACAAAAAGTGCGGAAATTTCTTTGTCTGTAGCAAGTAATTGTTCTACAGCAGCGCGGGCCCCCTCCGCCTTTGCAAATCCTTGTACAATATAATCCTCACGAATTGGAATGTTGTGATGGGTGAGTGCGTCTTTATACCCGCTGATCCGATCATTCGTCGTGGATACATTCGGATAAGAATAAATGAATCCAATTTTTTTATGTCCATGTTTTAATAAATGATTGGTTGCATCGTAACCCAATTGGAAATTATCCCCTGTTACTCTCGGGATATTTTCGATGGAAGACTCATAACGATTCACCATTACGATAGGGAAATCCTCATTTGTATACTTTTGCAAATAACCAATATCGTTGGAAGTAGGCGAGAGGATAATTCCATCTACCAATTTGGAATGTAATAGATTAATGGTTTTCTCTTCATAATCCCTGTCTTCGTTCGTATTTACTAACAAAAGATTGTATCCTGTTTCTTTTGCGCGTTGTTCAATTGCAACAATCATTTCGGTTACAAAAGTGTCGGGAAAGCTTGATACAACAAGCCCAGCTGTTTTCGTGGATTGCTGTCTCAAATTTTTCGCAGCAGAGTTTGGCACATAATTGTAACGCTTGATGACTTCCAGTACTCTGTTTCTTGTTGGTTCGGAAATATGCTTTGTCTCATTAATCACATGAGAAACGGTTGCTGCTGAGACGTTTGCTTCTCTTGCGATATCTTTCATCGTTGTGACCTTTTTCTCTTCCACCTCTTTTTTCATTTGACCTCCTTTTTAGTTAATCAATTTACTAACTAATGGTTTTATAATCATCTTACATGACTTCTTTCATCTGTTCAACTTATATATTAAATTACTTATTTATATAATTCTATTGACATGATTTCGCTTTCATAATATAATGCAATCAATCGGGTTAATCGATTAACCAAATCATTGATAGAGCAATTATTCCTACTCACTGAATTACCAGATAAAACGAAGCGATAAAGGTGACTGGATGTAGGAGTGAAAAAATAAGGGGTGGATAATGATGAGTTTGTCATTGGAAGAATTGAAAGATAAAGCAAAAGAATTAAGGCAGACAGTAGTAACAATGGTGTATGGAGCACAGTCGGGCCATCCGGGTGGTTCGCTATCTGCAGCAGATTTTGTAACCGCTTTGTATTTTAGGGAGATGAATGTGAATCCGGAAAATCCGGATTGGGAAGACAGAGATCGATTCGTTTTATCGAAAGGGCATGTGGCACCGATTCAATATGCTGCTCTTGCTCATAAGGGATTTGTGCCGATGGAGACAATTCATACATTGCGTGAATATGGTTCTCCTTTTCAAGGACATCCAGATTCCAAAATGTGTCCGGGGATTGATATTTCCACCGGTTCACTAGGGCAAGGTCTTTCTTGTGCAGTAGGAATGGCGCTTGGCGGGAAATTGGATGAGAAATCCTACCGTGTGTTCGCCGTAGTTGGGGATGGTGAATGTCAAGAAGGACAAATTTGGGAAGCTGCTCAGTCTGCTGTGAAGTATGAGTTGGATAATTTAATTGTTTTTGTTGATGACAATGGATTGCAAATAGACGGTACGACAGAAGAAATAATGCCAAACCTTGATTTGGAGAAGAAATTTGAAGCATTTGGATTTGAAACGAAACGAATTGACGGACATTCGATGGAAGAAATTATTGCTACATTGGATGAAGCGACAGAAAAGAAAAATGGTAAACCACAAGCAATCATTTGCGATACGGTAAAAGGTAAAGGTGTTTCTTATATGGAAAATGTCGTTGGCTGGCACGGAAAAGCACCGAATAAAGAACAGTATGAACAAGCAATGAAAGAATTAACAAGGGGGTTAGAGGTATGAGTGTTTTAGATGTAACAAAAACAGAAAAAATTGCAACAAGGCAAGCCTTTGGGGATGAGATCGTAGAACTTGGACGTGAGAATAAAGACATTTTAGTTGTGGATGTAGATATCGGTAGTTCCTGTAAGACGACAAAGTTTATGAATGAATTTCCAAAACAGCATGTCAATGTAGGCATTGCCGAGCAAAATGGAGCAGGTCTCGCAGCTGGATTAGCAACAACAGGGAAAATTCCCTTTGTAAGCACGTATGCCGTATTCGGATCTTTAAGAATGGCAGAGCAGATTCGTCAGGAAGTTTGTTATCCAAACTTAAATGTTAAAATTGCTTGTTCACACGGAGGGCTCACACCAGCGAATGATGGAGGGAGTCATCAGGCGATTGAGGACATGGGAGTATTACGTACATTCCCGAATATGAAAGTCATTATGGGGGCGGATTATCATTCAACAAGGAAGTTGATCAGACAAGCTGCCGAAACATATGGTCCAGTTTATCTTCGCTTTACTCGTGATAATATCCCGGTCATTTATGATGAGGCTGAAGAATTTGAAATTGGCAAAGCAAAGCAGTTGAAAGAGGGGAATGAAGTGGCACTTATCGCAAACGGTGATACGGTTCATTTAGCGATTAAAGCTGTGGAAATCCTAGAGAAGAAAGGTATTTCTGTGAAATTATTGGATATGCATACAATTAAACCAATCGACAAAAAAGCTGTACTAGAGTGTATTGATATCGGAAATATCGTTACAGTAGAAGACCATAACATTATCAATGGTCTTGGGAGTGCGGTCAGTGAAATTGTTGCAGAAGAAGGCAGAGGGAAAGTTAGACGAATCGGTGTTCAGGATCAGTTCGGTGAATCTGCACCATATGAAAAATTACTTGAGATCAATGGGATTACGGTGGAAAATATCGTGCGTACCGCAGAAGAATTACTATAATTTCCAACAAAGTGGGGGATTGGGCATGGATAAATCAGTAGATAATCTTAATCAAAAGATGTACGGCTTGATGGTATGCAAGCATTGTGATGGGACTATAGAAACATTTGAATCAATAAAAGTTGAAACACTCTACAGTATTTGTCCGAAATGTAAGGAATAATATATAATATGTTGCCGATGAGAGTAACTCTCTCGTTGGCAACTCTTTCTTTGTTAAACGATTTATCATTGAGGGGATAAATCAGAAAAATATTATTTAGAGTTTTTTTATAATCAAGGTTGACACGGAAATCGTTTACATTTATTATTATGTTAATCGATTAACCTGAAAAAATGAATTTGCCAATTCAATAGCATTTAATTGCTGCAATCAAGCTTTTAACAGTGGTAACAAGTTGGGAAAGCTGTCGGAGTAAGGGGGTAAAAGGAATTGAACAAACTTCGAAATATCGTCGTATTAGTTATTATTTCGTTAGCGGCCGGTGTAGGTTTTATATTTATCACAACAAATAATGTTCTTTCTGAAGATATAACAACGATTCGATTTGGTCACGGATCTGCCGAAACGAATGAAAGACATTTAGCAGTCGTCCATTTCAAAGAACTTGTGGAAGAACGATCAAACGGACAAATTGAAGTGCAGATTTATCCGAACGAGCAATTAGGATCTGAAGCAGAAATGATTGAAAGTGTTACTTTTAACGATTTGCAAATGGTTGCAGCGAGTGCTTTCAGTCAATATGACCAGAGGATTAGTGTGTTTGAGCTACCATACTTGTTTGAAACACATGAAACAGCCTGGGAAGTGCTGGATGGGGAGATTGGGAAAAAAGTGGCCGAGCCTTTTCTAGAAGATAACTTGCGGATTTTAGCATACTTTGAAAACGGTTTCCGACATATTACAGCAAACAAGGCAATCGAGAAGCCGGAAGATTTAAATGGGATAAAAATCCGGACACCTGAATTTCCGCTATCAATCAGTACATTCTCCGCACTAGGTGCCAATCCGACACCGATGGCATTCGGAGAGCTTTATATGGGGCTGCAACAAGGCACGGTGGATGCGCAAGAGAATCCAATTGCAAACACATATGCAAGCAAATTCAATGAAGTCCAAGATTATTTAGTACTTTCTGGACATCAATATATGCCTCTTCCTGTTGCGATTAGTGAAGAGTTTTGGCAAGGACTGACAGAAGAAGAGCAACAAATCATTCAGGAGAGTGCCGAGGAAACAGCACAGTTCCACAGGGATCTATTAAAAGAGAATGAAGTGAAAATGATTGAAGAGTTGACAGCATCTGGTATGACCGTGATAGAGCCTGAGATGGAATTATTCAGTGAGAAAGTGGATCGTGTCTATGAATCTTTTAAATATAGCTTTGGAGAAGAATTAGTAAATGAAGTGCTAGAAGCAGCAGAGTAATTTGAATAGAAACAGGGGGAGAAAAAATGAGAGTCTTACGGTGGTTGAATGAGCATTTTGAAGAATATATCCTCGTATTCTTAAGTGCTTTCACAGTGTTCATCATTTTCCTTCAGGTCGTGATGCGCTACGTATTTGGTAGTTCGCTTACATGGTCGGAAGAGATAGCACGCTATGCATTCATCTGGTTGATTTATATTGGGGTAAGTTATGGAGTGAAAAAGAATAGACACCTGGGCGTGGACGCCATCACGATGTTGTTTGAGCAAAAGGGAAAGCTCATTATTGGACTTATTGCTAACGCTTCCTTTCTCATCTTTGCGATGGTCATGACATATTATGGATTCGATATTGTGTTACGCGTAACAAGAGAATCTGCTGCATTGCAGATCCCTCTTTCATTAGTATATGCTGCGCCAGTTGTAGGCATGTCTCTTACGTCTATTCGCCTCGTGCAAAATATGATAGCAGAAGTGAAAGAGCTTAAAGGCCTGGCGGTGAAGGAAAAAAAGAAAAACGAAGAACTAGCCGTCAATCGTTTCGCTAAGGGACAGGAGGAAATTGTATGACTTCATTTGTCTTATTCGGCAGTTTCTTTCTGTTTATGGCTTTAACCGTACCGATTGGGATTGCGCTCGGAATTGCGGGATTATTAACTGCGATTTATTCCCCGAACATATCGGTTACATTTCTAGCACAAGGATTAGTTACTTCAACAGATAACTTCGCCTTGATGGCGATCCCTTTCTTTATTCTCGCAGGAGAGATTATGGGAAAAGGGGGTATCTCGACCCGGCTGTTTGATTTAGCGAATGTGATTGTTGGTCGATATACTGGTGGTTTTGCAATGGCAGCAGTTATTACTTCTATGTTTTTCGCTGCTATTTCAGGGTCGGGCCCGGCAACAGTCGCAGCAGTTGGTGGAATTATGATTCCTGCCATGGTTGCGGAGGGTTACGACAAGAAGTTTGCCACTGCACTCATAGCAGCTGCAGGTTCCTTAGGGATCATACTTCCGCCAAGTATTCCAATGGTGTTATTTGGAATATCGGCGAATGAATCAATTGGGGCTTTATTTATCGGAGGCATCCTTCCTGGACTTTTAATCGGACTATTTTTAATGGTTTGGGCTTACCTCTATTCGAAAAAACAGGGATATATGGGATCGAATGAAGCTTTCACCTGGAAACGATTATGGGAAGCGATCAATAAATCAAAATGGTCGCTGCTTGTTCCGGTTATTATCTTAGGTGGGATTTACGGAGGAATATTCACGCCAACAGAAGCTGCAGTTGTAGCAGTTGTATATGCTTTATTTGTAAGTGTTTTTCTACATAAAGCGATTAAATTCCGCGACTTACACGATATATTCAAAAATGCAGCACTAAGTTCTGTTGCCATATTGATCATTATTGGTACAGCGAATGCATTCGGTACGATTCTATCTATGGAAAGAATTCCTCAGGCATTTGCTAATGCATTTTTATCTGTCTCGCAAAATGGTACCGTTATTCTTATGTTAATTATCCTGATGCTATTGATTATTGGCTTATTTATTGATACATCAGCTGCTGTTATTATATTCACACCGATTCTTTATCCTGTCGCTCTGGAGATAGGAATGGATCCGATCCATTTTGGAATCGTGATGATCGTAACGCTTGCAATTGGTTTCATCACACCACCTCTTGGAGTGAATCTATTTGTCGGTTCAGGAATATCTGGATTAAGCATGCCAGTGTTGATACGGGCTGCGCTTCCATTTTTCTTCGTCCTGTTAATCGCATTGATTGTGATTGCGGTCATTCCGCAAATTACATTGCTGTTTCTATAACATTGCAACATAAGTAAAGATTATTGATAAAAATAAAGTGACATAAAATTGGGGGGAAATAGAATGTTTAAATTGGAAGAGAGAGTAGCGATCGTTACAGGAAGTGGATCGCCGAAAGGAATTGGAAGAGAAATTGCTTTAACATTAGCTAATCAAGGTGCAACAATTGTTGTAGCTGACTTAAATAAAGAAGGAATAGTTGATACAGTAAAAGCTATTGAAGCAACTGGCGCTAAAGCCTTAGGAGTTGAGTTGAACGTTACGGACAAAAATTCTGTTGATGCAATGGTCGAAAAAGTACTCGAGGAATTTGGCAGAATTGATATTCTCGTCAATAATGCTGGGATATCCCAGAAGGTAACAGTTGCAGATATGACTTTAGACGATATGCAACGAATTTTCAGTGTGAATATGTTCGGATTATTCCTCTGTACACAAGCTGTACTTAAACCGATGAAAGAACAAGGATTTGGAAGAATTATCAGCCTCTCTTCGGTATCGGCGAAACGCGGTGGCGGTGTATTCGGTGGAGCGCATTATTCAGCATCTAAAGCGGCAGTTCTTGGATTTTCAAAAAATTTAGCCCGTGAAGTTGCAACCGATGGAATTACAGTGAATTGTGTGGCACCAGGTCTTGTCAATACAGAAATTTGGAAATCCTTGCCGGAAGCAGATGCCCAAAATGTAATTGATGGTATTCCATTGGGACGTCCGGGTGAAACAGAAGAAATCGCAACCACAATCGCATTTTTAGCATCGCCAGAGGCATCTTATATTACTGGAGAAGATATAGATATAAATGGTGGTTCCCATATGGATTAAGTTTTTGGTTTTTGATAAGAAAACGAGACTGGAAGATAGCAAATCAAGCTATTTCAGCCTCGTTTTTTATTTTTTCTTCTTTACTCAATCTCTGAAATATAAACAATCCTCGTCTCCCTCGTCTTCCTTCCATTATTACTTTCCGCTTCAAAGGTGACGATATGGAATTTTCCTGCAAACTATCCTTTACTTTAAATGACAACTTGCCACTTACTTCATCAAAATCCGCCTGGTGAGAAATTCCATCAATGATCACATTCAGATTATCCTGATTCATATCGGCCAGGTCATTTTTGGCAATCATGGCTTCTAAAAGAGGGGTTCGGCTTTCGATAGCTTCTCCCATTTCAAAATTAGGCTGAATTACCGGTCCTGTTCCGTCGCTATGTCCATTCATTTCAGCTACTTCCTCGATTTCTGCCAGAACGCGGAGCAGGTTTCTGCCAAGTATTTTTTCAATCTCTTCAAGTGAATAGCCGCGGTAAACAAGCTCTTTTGTAATGTTTGGTAAATCTGCTGCAGTCTGCAAATCTACTGGAAGCAGAGCCCCATCGAAATCAGATCCGAGTCCGACATGGTCTACCCCCATCATTTCTACTGCGTAATCGATATGGTCGACAATATCGGTTACATATCCGTTCGCATTGTCCGTTAAGAAGGCTGGGTAAAATACGATGCTAAGTATCCGCCATTCTCTTTTAAGGCAAACATTTATTCATCTGTGAGATTACGCTGATGTTCTTTCAATGCAAATACGCCCGAGTGCGAAGCGATAATCGGCGCAACTGACGCTTCGATTGTATCTGAAAATGTCGTTCGTGCCATATGAGAAACGTCAACTGCCATCCCAAGACGGTTCATTTCTTTCACAACTTCAGCACCGAGTTCAGTTAATCCGCCTTCGGAAGCAGTTATTGCCGGATCACCATAGATCCGATCAGCACCTTCACCAAGGGCATTCGAATAATTCCAGTTAAAGCCGATCACTTTGACACCGAGATCATGATATTGTCTGACGAGTTCGATCGCATTATGTTCCTCCAATGAATAGGCTCCTTCGATTGTCGGAATCGCTGCTAGTTTTCCCTCCTCGATAATTCGCGTCATTGTTTCCGTATCTCTCGCGATTTCGAGGGTTTCCGGATTCTGATCGGAGGTCCAATATAAAGCATTGATCAGAGCGAGTGTTCTGCTGATGGCACGTGGATTATTATCGTAATACCCAGATGTAAAAGCTGCAAAAAACGCCACATCAAGCCCGCCTTCTTTTGCTTTAGGAATATCGAGTTCCAAGGGTGTGTCTTCTCCGATATTTATAATAGGAAGCCATGTTTCGTCATCTATAATTTGCATCATCGTGTCATTATGGGAGTCGACAATGGTCGGGTCAAATGAAACAGGATCGGTTGCTTTTGTATGTATGAGTTCAGCAAGTGCCGAATTACTTGGAAATACGATAAATATTCCAAGAAAAAACAAGAATAGAAAACTTTTTTTCATAGAAAATATCCTCGAGTAAAATAGTTCTTTGTCTATAAGTCTAGCACAGAATTTGAAATTGGTTATTTTGCAGGTCTGTCTCTGTTTAAATTCGCATATATATAAAGGAACATGTTGCTTGCGTCACGCACTTAAAAGGAGGGGGCCGATGAAAAGAAGGATTTGGATGCTTGGGCTTTTGCTTATGGGGCTATTTTTGCTTGGTGCTTGCAGTAATGATGAAGAAGACGGGGAAAAAGACAAGGACACGGGTGAAACAGCGGATATAGGTGGAGATGAGCGAATACTCACAATCGCGGTTGGTTCCGACATGGTTACGTTTGATGTGCATGATCATATCAATACGTCAACGGAAGCCATTCACGTGAATATGTTCAACTATCTTGTGAAGCGTGATAATGAGACGGGAGAAATATTGCCAGACCTTGCGGAGTCTTTCGAGAATATTGATGACCTCACTTGGGAATTCAAACTGAAAGAAGGCGTCACATTCCATAATGGTGATGAATTGACGTCAGCTGATGTGAAGTATTCGTTAGAACGAGTCGCAACCGGGGAAGAACTGAAGGATTATCCGAATTATAACCAGATTAAAGAAGTAGAGATCTTGGATGATTACCGGTTTCGTATCATCACCCATGAACCAGAGCCCGTGCTGCTCAACCGGATTTCACGGATTGCTTCAGCTATATTACCTTCCAACTATATTGAAGAAAATGGTTTTGACCACTTTTTACAAAATCCAATTGGAACAGGCCCCTTTCAATTTGTTGAGTGGGTAAGAGATGACCGGATTGTATTTGAAGTGTACGATGATTATTTTGATGGAAAAAACGAGGAATGGGATCAACTGGTTTTCCGGATTATTCCTGAGAACTCGACGAGGGTTTCTGAGTTGCTGACAGGCGGAGTTGATATTGCCGTCAATATCCCGCCGGCAGATTGGGACCGGGTGGCAGATCATGAGAATACGTATTTAGCCCAAGAGACGTCAAATCGGACATTGATGATTTTCTTAAGATCAACAGAAGGCTACCCGACTTCGGATCGGCGGGTAAGAGAAGCACTGGACCTTGCAATTGACAACCAGGCGATTATTGATAGTTTGCTAGGGGGAGCTGGTGTGCCCACGATTACACGGGTTGCACCTGGTAACTTTGGGTTTGCAGAGCATTTATATGATACGTACAACTATGACTTGGAGCGGGCGAAAGAATTGCTCGCTGAAGCAGGATTTCCGGATGGTTTTGAAATGACGTTCCACTCTCCAAGGGGCCGCTATTTGCAAGACGCGGAAGTTGCAGAAATGGTTGCTGGTATGTGGGCGCAGATTGGTGTGACAGCGAATATCGAGTTCATGGAATGGAGTAATTTTGTTGAACTCCGAAATGCCCATGAGAATGAAGATGCCTATTTACTAGGGTTAGGTAACTCGATGTTTGATGCTGCGAACGCCTTGGATTGGTATAGTGCCGACCGGTTTGAAGGGGAAACAGATTACCGGAATGATGAAGTCGAGGAGCTGCTTGCCGCGGCAATGACAAACATGGACCTTGAGGAAAGAAATGAGCAGTATATTAAGGCGCAGGAACTACTGGCAGAGGATGTCGCCCATATTGTTTTGCATATGGAATCAATCAATATTGGCGTAAGTAAAGAAATCGATTATACGCCGACAATGGATGAGATGATTTATGTAGATACGATTACAAGAAAATGATCGGCAAGGGATTTCCCGGAAGCAGACTTCAATCGTCACTTGCTTTCGGGAGAACTTTCGATTGGAAGGGGGATGACCGGTGAACTACTTTTTTAAAAGAATCTTGGAAATCATTCCCGTATTGTTGATCATTACCTTCATCGTTTTCACACTCGTCTTTATCGCCGGTGACCCGGTGGCATTGCTGTTACCGGAGGATGCAACCGCTGAAGATATCGCAGCTCTGCAAGCAGCATTAGGACTTGATGACCCTTTCTATGTACAGTACGCGAGATATGTAATGAATATGCTGCAAGGTGATTTCGGAACCTCCTTCCGTTACGGTGAGGACGCCATGCTGCTTGTCTTTGAAAGGCTTCCTGCTACTCTTGAACTTGCCATCGCTTCTATACTCGTTGCGATTATGATTGCCATACCTTTAGGCATCTGGTCTGCAACGAAAAAGAATTCAAGTATTGATTTAGTAGCAACCGGTGCGGCCGTGCTTGGAAAAGCGATGCCGAATTTTTGGTTAGGAATTATGCTTATCCTCGTATTTTCCGTAACCTATTCTATTTTCCCCGTGTCCGGGAGAGGGTCATTCGCCCATTTGATCTTACCAGCGATTACGCTTGGTACAGGGATTGCGGCGGAAATGACGCGGCTTATCCGGTCCAGTATGCTTGAAACGTTGGGACAGGATTATATCCAGACGGCCAAAAGTAAAGGATTGAGAACCGGAATTGTCGTTTACAAACATGCTTTCCGGAATACACTCGTCCCTGTCGTTACAATCATCGCACTCCAGACATCGACGCTTATCGGCGGTACATTGATTACGGAAACTGTATTTGCTTGGCCGGGAATCGGACAATTGCTTATTCAGGCAGTGAACAATCGAGATATGGCAATCGTTCAGGCATGTGTGATGGTCATTGCGTTTTTCGTCATTGTGATGAATTTGATTGCTGACTTTTTGTACCAGTTATTAGACCCGCGGATCAGGTATAAATAGGAGGTGGATGACATGCCGCAACCTAGTATCATGCAGGGACCAGCAAGGAAAAATTCGAAGCTGAAACGCTGGCTGAAGTTATTATTCCGGAGTAAAACTGGAACAGTCGGGCTTGTCATCGTAATTTCGATTGTGATTATTGCAATCTTTGCACCATGGCTTGCACCACATGAACCGAATGTGATCAATCCAGTAAATACCCATAAGCCTCCAGTTTGGATGGAAGGGGGAGATAGGGAGAATATACTTGGCACGGATAATTTGGGCCGGGATATATTAAGCCGGATTATATATGGTTCACAAATTTCCTTATTAGTCGGTATCTCTTCCGTTGTTCTGGCAGGAATCATCGGGATTCTTGTTGGACTTTTCACGGGATATTTCGGCGGATTTCTTGATACTTTTTTCATGCGGCTTGCAGATTCCTTTCTAGCCATCCCAAATATATTATTAGCTTTAGTGATGTTGGGAGTATTTGGTCCTGGTTTATTTACTTTAATCCTTGTCCTTGGCGTGACAAACTGGGTACAATATGCGCGGATTATCCGTGGCGAGGTTTTATCGATAAAGGAAAGGGATTTTGTTCGGGCGGCCAAGTCAATCGGTGTGAAACATCGCAATATTATTTTTTCTCACCTTTATCCGAATGTCATTTCTTCTTTTATCGTCGTTGCAACATTAAGTGTAGCAAGCACAATCATATTGGAATCTTCTTTAAGCTTTCTAGGTCTAGGTATTCAGCCGCCGCAAGTATCCTGGGGAACGATTCTTAGTGATGGGAGAGATTATTTGGCAACAAGCTGGTGGTTAGCGACATTCCCTGGGCTTGCCATTACCATCACTGTGTTAGGAATTATATTCCTTGGTGACTGGTTGCGGGATATTCTTGATCCGCGATCGGTGAAGTGAAGGAGGCGATGGAATGGAGCACGCATTATTAACCGTCAATCGTTTAAAAACATATTTTTATACAGAGGATGGTGTCGTTCCAGCGGTGGATGATGTCTCTTTCTCTATCCAGAAAGGGGAAATTGTTGCCATCGTCGGGGAATCCGGATCAGGGAAAAGTGTAACTTCTTTATCGGTGATGGGCTTAATTGAAGAGCCGGGAAAAATTGTCGGCGGTGAAATTCTTTTTGCAGGTAAGGATTTAGTTGGCATGTCAATGAAGAAAATGCGTGAGCTGCGCGGGAATCAGCTTGCGATGATCTTCCAAGAACCACTTACTTCCTTAAATCCAGTCTTTACAATCGGGAACCAGCTTGCTGAATCAATCCGACTCCATCAGAAGAAAAATAAAAGAGAAGCACGAATCATCGGTATCGAAATGCTGAAGAAGGTTGGTATTGCGCGGCCAGATAAAGTATATGACCAACATCCGCATGCATTAAGCGGTGGCATGCGGCAGCGCGTGATGATTGCGATGGCATTGTCCTGTAACCCGCAATTGCTAATAGCCGATGAACCGACAACAGCTCTTGATGTAACCATTCAGGCACAAATTCTCCGGTTGATGAAAGATTTGATTGAAGAATCGGGGACATCGATCCTTTTCATTACCCATGATCTTGGTGTCGTCGCCGAAATGGCCGATCAAGTGATTGTCATGTATGGTGGCCAAGTTGTGGAGCAAGCCGATGTGTATACGTTATTCAAAGAACCGAAGCATCCCTATACGAAAGGATTGATCGATAGCACGCCGAAGATAGATGAATGGAAGGAAGAACTTGTCTCCATTCCCGGCACGGTTCCCGGTCCATTTGAATTCCCGGAAGGATGTAAATTTGCTGATCGCTGTCCATTTGTAATGGATAAATGTAAGGCGGAGCGTCCAACTGTAACAAAGGTTGGAAAGGGACATGAGGTCCGTTGCTGGTTGCATGGTGAAAAGGTGGTGGATTTCAATGAGCGAGCATCCTTTACTTGAAGTGAAGGGACTTCAAAAGTCGTTCGATGTGACGAAAGGTTTTTTTAAAAAAGAAAAGCAATACCTTCGTGCGGTAAATGATGTCAGTTTTACCGTTCGAAAAGGGGAAGTACTAGGAGTTGTCGGGGAATCAGGTTGTGGCAAGTCTACCCTCGGTAATTTAATCGTTCATCTGCACGAACCGACAGCCGGAAAAATTGTCTTTGAAGGAATTGACATGTCCGCGCTTTCCCGGGAGCAATTGCGGAAACAACGGGCGGACATCCAAATGATTTTCCAAGATCCGTTCTCCTCGCTAAACCCTAGGAAACGCGTATTTGACATTATTGCTGAGCCACTAAGAACGCACCGGAATTTAAATAAGGAAGAGTTGAAACAAGAAGTATTGGATTTAATGGATTTAGTCGGGCTGAATCGTTCCTTTCTGAATCGGTATCCTCATGAATTCAGTGGGGGACAGCGTCAGCGGATTGGGATTGCAAGAGCCATTGCACTCCGACCGAAACTGATTATATGTGATGAACCGGTATCTGCTTTGGACGTATCCATTCAATCGCAAATTTTAAATCTCTTGAAAAAGTTGCAGAAGGAATTGCAGCTCACCTATATATTCATTGCCCATGGTCTGCCGGCTGTAAAACATGTAAGCGACCGAATTGCCGTTATGTATTTAGGAAAAATTGTCGAATGGACGACAAAAGAAGAACTTTTTACAAACCCGATGCATCCATATACCGAGGGGTTGCTGTCAGCAATTCCGATCCCGGATCCTACCAAGCGGAAGGAACAGCGTCCTCTATTGGAAGGGGATATCCCAAATCCGGTCAACCCGCCACCCGGTTGTAAATTCCACCCCCGTTGTCCGTATAAGACGGAGATTTGCACGCAAGTCGAGCCGGAGTTTACAGACAAGAGAGCCGGCCATTTTGTAGCTTGTCATCATCCACTTGGCGCAGAGAAATAGGCGGAGAAAAAATTATAGAGAAGGAATGTGAAGGAAATTAGTACACGTGATGTACGCCAATACCTAAAGTCTAATAAGGAGAAGTTGAAAGCGGAGTTAATAGAGTTGGTAAAGGCTGAGTCTCCAAGTCATGAAAAGTCAGCATTACTCGCTTGTGAACGAACAATCAAGCAGATATTTTCCGGCCATTTCGGAGACCGATTTACAGTTGAAACGTTCCGGATGGAAGAAACCGGTAATCATTTGAAATATGAAATACCGGAACAACCTGGACCACGGATTTTATTTTTATCTCATTATGATACGGTGTGGGGAAAAGGAGAGTTACCAATTGTTGAAAAGAAAGGCAAGATTTACGGACCAGGGATTTTTGATATGAAAGCAGGATTGCTCTGTTCGATTTGGGCGGTAAAGGCCTTGCTTGAAACGAAGGGTGGGCTCACTTTTTCTCCGGTCTTTTTATTTACAGCTGATGAAGAGATTGGTAGTCTTACTTCTAAAGAAATTATCGAAACAACGGCGAAGACTTGTGATGCGGTATTTGTGATGGAGCCGCCGACGTCAAGGAGTCATGCGCTGAAATTAGAAAGAAAAGGTGTCGGGGAATATACGATTACAGCGACGGGAAAAAGTGCGCATGCTGGAAATCATCATGAAGAAGGAGTCAGTGCTATTTTGGAAATGTCCAAGATTATTCAAAAGTTGGAAGGGCTGACAGACTATAAAAAAGGTACAACTATCAATGTTGGGAAAATAAATGGCGGTTCCGTTAGTAATGTGATTCCGGAAAAGGCTGAGATTGAAGTGGATTTCCGGGTGAAGAACAGCTGGGAAGCGAAACGGATAGAGGCCGCCATTGAATCGCTCTCCGTTAGTCATCCTGAAATTGATCTTGTCATAGAGGGCGGATTGAACCGTCCGCCATTAGAAAAAACAACTGGAAATCTGGCGTTATTTGCACTCGCTAAGCAGGCGGGGAAGAAACTCGGAATCAAAGTGAAGGGGGCAAGTGCAGGCGGTGGCAGTGATGGCAACTTCACGTCTGCCCTAGGAATTCCAACCTTGGATGGGCTTGGAATACCAGGTGGTGGGCCGCATGCAAGGAATGAACATATTAAATTTGAACATTTCCCTGGGAAGTGTGCACTTGTTGCAGTGACTTGTGAACTGCTTAGCAAGAAAAAAGGAGAGGTCATATCATAAGAGGTTGATCTATAAATGATTGACCTCTTTATTCTTGTGTTTAAGAAACGTTGAGATTTCGCTTTTGTGTTGTTGACAAATTGTCACCGGTTTGGTAGATTCGACAGAGTTAAGGCTTTTTGGAGAGGTAGGAAATCAAGTGGCTGAGTATCGATTTGAGACGTTACATAGAGTGTTGTATGATTTGATGGAGGAGAAACAATTTTCCATTAGAAGATTAAGTAGAGAATCGGGAGTAGACCATGCAACGATCTCTAAAATATTGAACGGTAAACGAAGAGCGAACATCCATCATCTTCAGAAACTGTCGAAAGGCCTAGGTACCGATGTCTTACCACTCATGCAAGCTGCAGGTTATATTGAAGAAACTGGTGAAGGAGAGCCAAATGAGCTGCAATCTGTTTTTGAAAAAATGCACCATGTATTAGCTGTAATGGATGAACATGAAAGAAAATTTACAGAGAAAGAATTACAGCAAGAAATTATTATTTACGAGGAACATAGTTTAACAGAGGAAGGGAAACAGATAATTTTGGATAACTTCCAAGCAAAGCTAGCCAAAATCGATGGCCAGGGTCCCTATATTAAACAGCTGCAATCGATGTTTTCTAGATTTATCAATAGAAAAGGATCGGTAAAGGAACTTGGTTTAATGGGAGCAGCACTTCTTTATTTTGTTGTTACGAAGGATTTGCTGCCAGACTTTCTTTTCCCGGTAGGGTTTATGGATGATGCCATCGTCGTGCAAGTCGTTATGAAACAGCTGGAAAAATAAAGAATATGGATAGAGAAGGGTTCCTATGTTTGGAAATAAAAAACAATTAGATACTACTATTTTAATAACTTTACTCGGATTATTCGTGTTCAGCATCGTGGCCGTTTATAGTGGTTCTGGCCAATATGTCGCGGATAATCCGTATCATTATGCAGTGCGGCAGGTCATTTGGTATGCGGTCGGAATCGGCATCATGCTGGCGATTGCCCGTTTTGATTATGAATTATTAAAGCGCATGGCCCCTATTTTTTACCTAGTCTGTGTCGGCCTATTGCTGCTTGTATACTTGTTTGGAACGGAAAAGAAGGGAGCCCAGCGGTGGTTAAACTTAGGATTTATTGAAATTCAGCCGACTGAATTTATGAAAATAGCGCTTATCGTATATCTTGCTTTTATTTTAAGTAAAATTGGTTCGGATAAATTATCCTTTAAGGCGAGTATTAAGCTTACGTTGAAGGTTGGCTTGATATCTATTATCCCCTTTGTACTGATTATGTTGCAGCCTGATTTAGGTTCTGCCTTAGTTATCGTTGGAATTACCGCATCGGTTCTCGTCGTTTCGAGTATATCACCTAAGATGATCGGGCTAATTTTTAGTTTAGGGACCGCGTTCATGAGTCTATTAGTTTACTTGTTTTATTTTCATCATGAATTATTTACACGTTTTTTTAAATCCCATCAGTTAGAAAGGATATATGGCTGGCTATACCCGGAGCAATATACTTCAGATTACGGGTATCAATTACAGCAGGCCTTACTAGGGATTGGATCTGGTCAGTTAGGCGGAAAGGGATTGAATCAGGGGGTGCAAGTACAGAGTGGGAATATCCCGGAAGCCCATACCGATTTCATCTTTGCGGTAGTCGGTGAAGAATTCGGCTTTATTGGGAGTAGTATTCTAATATTCATTTACTTTTTACTGATTTATCGTCTCGTGCAAATTGCAAATGAAGCAAATGATTTATTCGGTAGCTTTATTTGTATGGGGGCGGTTGGTCTTATTTCCTTGCAGGTGTTCCAAAATATCGGCATGACAATAGGAGTCACCCCAATTACTGGTATAGCTCTTCCTTTCGTCAGCTACGGGGGAAGTGCATTATTAACAAATTTCATCGTCATCGGCCTTGTACTTAGTGTACAATTAAGAACGAGAAAATATTTATTTGCTGATGGATGAGAGGATAAATGATTATGGGTAAAATTTTATTAAATAGATTGAAACACATGGATTATAGCATCATCGTGGTGACATGTCTCTTAGCCGGGTTCGGGTTGTTGATGATTTATAGCAGTAGTTATGTACTTGGCTATTTGGAATATGGATCCGCGAATCACTTTTTTAATCGACAGTTGCAGTGGTTTGGACTCAGCGTCTTCTTATTTATTTTTGTGGCGTTATTTCCTTATAAAAATTACCGGAAGCTTGCCCCGATGTTAGTCATTTTTTCAATCATACTATTAATTCTTGTGTTGGTTCCGGGAGTGGGGGTTGTCAGGAACTACTCGCAACGCTGGGTAGGGATAGGTCCCTTCACTTTTCAGCCAACAGAAATAATTAAATTATTTATGATTATCTACTTTGCATCCTTTTATTCTAAAAGTGAGGAAAAGCTTGCTTCGTTTAAGACGGGTGTGTTGCCTCCATTAATTATATTATCTGTTATGTTTATACTGATATTGAAGCAACCAGATTTAGGTTCTGCTGCATTAATTTTGTTTGCATGTGGGTTCATTATTGTCTGTTCCGGTGTAAAAGGTCGCCATTTGTTGATGTTAGGCAGTGTCGGAATAGCGATTATCGTGTATTTTATATCATCTACCTCCTACCGAATGGAGCGGGTGACTTCGTTTATGGATCCATTTGCAGATCCGGCGGGAACAGGGTATCAGCTGGTGAATGGTTATATTGCAATTGGAACCGGTGGTCTATGGGGGAATGGTCTTGGAAATAGTGTGCAAAAGCTCGGATTCCTTCCAGAGGCCCATACGGATTTCATTATGGCAGTCATTATTGAAGAATTGGGGATTTTTGGTCTCATTATATTAATGGGGGCCTATCTATTTCTCATGTTCCGCGGCGTGCAGATCGCAAAAGGGTCGACGGATATGTTCGCAAAATTGCTAGCGATAGGGATTACCTTTCAGATGATGACCCAGGTCATTATCAACCTCGGTGCCGTATCGGGGCTGATGCCAATTACCGGAGTTCCACTACCATTAATCAGTTACGGTGGATCATCCATGCTCTTCACGATGATCTCCCTAGGCATCCTAACCAACATCTCCATCAAAAACCAAATGTCAGCAGCTTGAAGTGGGACACGGGGTCAGAGCCCTTGTCGCACTTTTTTGCTTGAGTGGTTTTGAAATAAACGATTTTCATCGAATAAACTGTATTACTAGTTTCAGAGGAATTGTATAATACAAATCATTTTAATCATGCTTCAACTCTAGGTATAATGGAACTGTTGTTCATTAAAACATAATAAGAATGAATATAAAACAGAATATAAATTAGATATGGATATAAGAGTCTGGGGCTGGGACAAATGCTCTGACCCTCTGTCCCACTTTTGAAAGGAGTAGTTGTTGATGGATTATGTGTTGCCTGATGTTGTGAGTGAACGATTGGAGGTTGTGCGAAGAAGGGGTCCGGGGGAGTTTGCGTATTTGATTCGTCCGGGTGGGTATGTTCCGCCGCATATGGATTTATTAGTGGATGCGATTGTCGCACTCAGTATGGGAAAGAATGTTTTACTAAAAGGGCCGACTGGAGCGGGGAAAACGAAATTTGCGGAAACACTTTCAAATTTATTTCATCAGCCGATGTTCAGTGTGAATTGTTCTGTTGATCTCGATGCAGAAAGTTTACTCGGCTTTAAAACACTTGCATATGAAGAAGGTAAGCAAGTAATTGATTTTGTGCCGGGACCGGTTACGAATGCGATGAAAGAAGGAAGCTTTTTATATATAGATGAGGTTAATATGGCAAAGCCTGAGACGTTACCGCTTATTAACGGTGTTCTCGATTACCGCCGCACGATTACGAACCCGTTCACGAATGAAATTGTAACCGCGAAAGATGGATTTGGTGTTATTGCTGCGATCAACGAGGGGTATATTGGGACGGTTCCACTGAATGAAGCACTGAAAAACCGCTTCATTGTAATTGAAGTTCCTTATATTGAAGGGGAACAACTGAAACGACTCATTACAACTACGACGAATTTAACGGATGAAAGATTAGTCGACTTATTTGTTCGGTTATCGGGAGACTTGATCACTGCGGTCTATCAAGGTAAGTTGCCTGAAGAGGCTGCATCGATTCGCGCATTGCTCGATGCCTGTGATTTAAGTACGCTTATTACGCCGAAACGAGCGATCCTCCGAGCGATTACAGATAAGCTTGAGGAAGAAAGAGAACGTGAATTTGTTAATAATATAGCCGAAACCTTATTTTAAAAAGGAGAATACAAGATGTATCGTTTCCATGACTCACGGGTCAGAACGAATTATTATATGCAGCTGCAGGACTTGACGAGCGTGTTATCTGGCTTTGCAGAATTGAAATTTGAATATGGTTTTGGTGCTGGAGTGAATCTTGTTGATGAAAAAGTGACGGGAAGCAGATTCTGGGAAAAGCTTGATTTGGAAACACAAGTAGCCGGCTTGAAAAGTGATGTCTATCTTCGCGCAATTGGTACGATGCGATATTCTCATATACCTGAAATGCAGGAATATCTGCGAAATATTGAGGAATCGCATCTGACAAAGTTTGCAACTCAGCTATTTGCTCTATTTGAAGATATCCGCCTAGAGGAAATAATTAAAAAAGAGCGCCCGGGGACGGTTGCAATTTTCCAGACACGCAGAAAGTATTTCCAGCATTTCTTCACAAGGCAAGTATCTGCCAATGTCACGCGCAGCCGAGGATTGGATGAATTGTTTTGCCTTATTTATTTACTCATTCAGTCTAATCATCCTGATCCGGATTTCGGACGGGCGACAGAACGAGCAGAGGAAAATCTTGAGATATTGAAACCCATGCTTTATTCCATTTATGAAGCGGAAACGACTAGGGATATTACGGAAATCTGTGAAAAAATTGTATTTCGTCTAAGTGGGCTATATGAGGAAGATTCCATCAATGAGTATTTTATTTTTCCAGTGAGTGAGATTCAGCGGTATGAGAAAAATACGTTATTTGATGAACTGACGCGTACTGATGAACTCGCGAATGATGATGTAGAAGACGTGAATAAGGAAGAGAGCGAGTATTTTGATGAAACATTTTCCACTTGGCACAGGGAGAGTGAGAACGAAGACCGCAAGCAGAACTTCTTGCAGTTCGAGCTTGAGCAAGGGGCGAAATCGAGTATGCTGGGTGGAGGTGTAAGAGAAACCGAAGATGCCGATCAGGCGCTAGCAAGTATTCAAGGTGCGGCCGGGGAAAGTAAGCAGAACGATTATTCGAAAATGGAAGCACTAGATGAACAAAGTGCGCAAGATGCAAAACAAGGTAATGAGTCTGTCTATGGGGAAGAAAATACGGATGCTGTAAAGATTGTAAAGGAAGCTGAAGTGCCGAGTCCAGAAGATCAGGAGCTGTACCGGGAATATGTTGCTTCGATTGAAATGTATCAGCGCAGGCTTGCCAATACCATTCGTAAAACAATCGAGCATAAACAGACGAATCCTCGGAAAGATTTACTTATTGGTCGCTTATCGAATAAGCTGCTATCTGTTGTCCTGGAAGATAATCCGCGGATTTTTTATAAGAAAAATGAAGAATCGAATGAGTTTGATGCAGTGTTTACGTTGCTTGTTGATTGCTCAGCTTCGATGCTTGGGAAAATGGAAGAGACGAAGAAGGGAATAATTCTGTTTCATGAAGTATTGAAAGAATTGAAGATTCCTCATTCTATTATTGGTTTCTGGGAAGATGCGAATGAAGTAAGACCGGGATATTTGCCGAACTATTTCCATATAATCCATTCCCATACGGATTCATTGTACGCAAATAATGGGGCGAAAATCCTGCAATTGGAAGCGGAAGAGGATAATCGGGATGGTTTCAGTATTCGCGTGGCAGTAGAGGCGCTTGAAGCCCGGCGCGAGAAAAATAAATTCTTACTCGTATTCTCTGACGGAGAGCCTGCAGCGAGCGGCTATGACCAGAACGGAATTGTCGATACGCATGTAGCTGTATCGGAAGCTAGGAAAAAAGGAATGGATGTCATCGGAATGTTCCTTGCAGAAGGGGAAATCGAGGAAAAAGACGAATTCACGATGCAAAATATTTACGGCAAAGAACGAATCATGGTACCAACCGTCGCAGAACTACCCGAACACTTCAGCACCCTCTTGAAAAAGCTCCTACTTAAGACCATTTGAGCGGGACATTGGGGTGGGACATTGGGGTCAGAGTAATTGTCCCACATTTTGGGACAATTACTCTGACCCCAATGTCCCACTATGTTATAATATGTAAAATAGAATGAATATTATAGAAAGAAGCGATACATATTGGCGAAGCAATCAGCTGTTAAGTTACAGACACAGAACAAAACGATGTACTCGATTTTATTTATTATTGGCCTCACTCATCTGTTGAATGATTCTTTGCAGGCTGTTATTCCGGCAATGTTTCCAATTTTAGAACGGTCACTTGGACTGACGTTCACACAGCTCGGGTTTATTACCTTTACGTTAAACATGGTCGCATCTGTCATGCAGCCGGTTGTCGGGATGTACACAGACCGGCGCCCAATGCCTTATGCCCTGCCATTAGGTTTGCTGTCAAGTATGTTCGGGATGCTTGGTCTTGCATTTGCTCCGAACCTTCCTACAATTTTAATCAGTGTTGTCTTAATCGGATTAGGTTCAGCAGTCTTTCATCCAGAAGGTTCGCGCGTTGCCTATCTTGCAGCAGGGAATAAGCGGGGACTTGCACAATCAATTTATCAAGTGGGGGGAAACAGTGGACAAGCGCTCGCACCTATTATTACTGCACTTGTTCTTGTACTGATGGGGCAATTCGGTGCGATTTGGTTTGTACTTGTTGCGTTTATCGCTTCCATGTTCCTTGTCTACATATCTAGGTGGTACGCCGGCCAAATAGAAGTCGTGAAGAAAGCAACGAAAAAGGAAAAGAAATCTACAGAGACAAAACAAAAGCAAAAACTGCCGAAAGTTATTCGCAATGCCGTGATTTTACTCGTATTTGTTGTGTTCGTTCGCTCTTTGTATCATAGTGCGATTTCAAATTACTATGCCTTTTACGCGATTCAAAATTACGGTGTCTCTATCGCCGAATCACAAACCTTTATTTTTGTGTTTCTTCTAACTGGAGCGATTGGTACATTTATCGGTGGTCCTCTCGCTGACCGTTTTGGGAAAAAAGCGGTTATTATGGGTTCCTTACTTGCTCCCGTGCCGTTAACCATCATACTCCCATATGTCGGCCCGCTCGTAGCACTTATTTTGATCGGAATAATTGGAACGCTTATCCTGTCAAGTTTCTCAGTTGCCGTAGTATATGGTCAGGAAATGGTACCAGGGAAAGTTGGCACGATGTCAGGTTTAATTGTCGGTCTTGCATTTGGAATGGGAGCAGTCGGTTCTGTATTTTTCGGAAGTTTAATTGACTGGATTGGCTTAAATCCTACAATGATTATTGTGTCATTTTTGCCATTACTTGGTTTATTGACAGTAATGCTTCCGTCCGATGAGAAATTAAGAGAAATCAACCGGGAATTGGGGCACGCAGGATATGTTTCCGAGTAACAGATTGAAAAAGCGATATTTGCTGATTCTATTATTCATATTACTCGTCACGATTGTTCTTTTGTTTTTCCGCTATGGCGGGGAGTTGCTTGTAACGGAAGATGATTTGGAAGATGTTGAGCAAACAGTGTTAGTACTGTTGATGGGAAGTGTCGGCGACCGGGCCCTTGGTGCACTTGAACTTTATGAAAACGAAAAAGTGGATCAAATATGGATGGTGCAGTCTCATCTCGAGGGACGTGAATTATTAGAAGAAAAAAATATTACCATTCCAGGGGATGCTGAATTAAGTAAAAGAATTTTAACAGATTCTGGTGTTCCGGAAGAAAAGATAACGATCATCCCTGGTGATGCAGAAAGTACGAAAGATGAAGCGCTGGCAGTGAGAAAATATGTACAGAATCACACGGAAATCGATCATTTGATTTTGACGACATCCAAATTCCATTCCTACCGCGCGAAGTTAATTTTCAATAAAGCGTTGAATGATAAAGGCATTACAATCTACTCATCCCCAACACCGTACGATCCGTATCAGGCACGAGGATGGTACAGGGACCGAGAAGATATCCAACGCGTCACAACGGAATATATGAAACTAGCACATTACTTCCTATTAGAACAATTCCAAATGAAATAAAGTGGGACACGGGGTCAACCTGTCCCACTTTTTCTGTCTATCCCATGAATCTATTAATATTACTTTACATCTTTCAACAAAACTAGGTATAATCAAATGGTGTGCAGCAAGCTATCTAAAAATATTCTATTCAACGAAGTTTCTTAATATTCAATCTTGTTGAATGAATGATGAAATTTATTTTCACCGACTTGTTTAGTTTATCACAAAACAAGAGCATGGGCATACTGAAAACAGCTAATCTACGTGACGAAGAAAGGAGAAATAAAATGGCGCAACAACAGAAGAACAAGGAATCCTATGTTGAGGTAATTGGAGATACTGTTTACGGCAAGCATCTTATTGCGACAATTAGTCTCAGTATTTCCTTAAGTTTAATTGGTTTCTTTATTGGAAAACAAATATTTCCCCATATTGCACCTGAACAAATGGTGAAGTCCTATTCTCTACTGCTCGGAATTGCGGGAAGTTTAATCGCACTTCTAATCAATACATTATTATTCAAACCAAAGCGGATACTGAATGAGACTCCAAATACGAGTGCTGAGCTTACCGCAGTGTATCAAAAACTGCAATTCGATATTGAAGAGGAACGGGAAGCGATATTGAATGATCCCGTGACAGCACAAGAAATGAAAGAGCAAGGAATCTATGACATGTTTATGGAAGAAAAGAGGGAAGAGCATTAATGAATGTATTATTACTTGCGATACTACTCGCAATTGTTGCGGGAGTCATATTTACTTTAATAGGTCTTATTTCAGGATCAGACGAAACGGCGGTTATGGTACCGGCAACGTTAATTGTCGTGTTACTTGGTGCGCCACCTGAAGCAGTGTTTGCATTCTTTATGTCGGCAGTACTTGCAAAGCACTTGACGCATGCAATTCCGACCGCATTAATGGGGGTCCCGGGAGACACGACGGCAGCTCCGATGCTTGAGCACGCGAACTTTATGCGCCGCATTGGTTTACCCCATATCGCCCTTAGAAAAATGATTTCGGGTGGAATTATTGGTGCATTCATTGCCCTTCCCATTGCATTATTATTCGCTGTATTCTTAAGTCAATTCGGGACATTTTTCCAGGATAATGCAGGTATTATATTTACTCTAGCTGCCGTATTGATCGGGTATGTTTCAAAAGGACGTTGGGTTAGTATTCTGCTCATTGTTCCCCTAGCTTTAATTATTCAAGGCTTGAATTTAGTCAGTACATCAATATTAGGGAGCGGCTTGTCCATCAGTTTCTTTCTAGGAATTGCGATTGGGCCGATGTTAACGGATATATTACTCGCGACTTCCCGTAGTGCACGCCCCAACATAGAACGGACGAAAAAGAATGAATATAAGCTTGCCCCTGAGCAGAAGTCTTGGTCCGGATATTTCCCAAACCCGTTTAAAGTATTAACGAAAAAACAGACAGCTGTGGTAGGGGGGACGTCTTTCCTTTCATCATTAACGTTTGCACTTAGCCCAGTTGGAATGACATCACTAATGGGAGAAATTGTTGGTTCGAGGGTGAAAGGGCAATATAAAAAATCGACAACTAGTCTTGCTACGATGAACGCAGTAACGGAATCGACTTATGTTGCGGAAACGCTTATCCCGCTTATTGCGTTTGGAATTCCACTTAGCCCGGTTGCGATTGGGCCGGCTCAAGCGTTATTTAACGCACCACCGGTATACACGACAGAACCGGTACATAATCTGCATACGTTGATGGCACCGATGGATTTCTTCATTTATGGTTTAATCGGATTGATTGTTGCATCGATCATTGCTTATCCATTTTCAATGAATTATGCGCGAAAAGCAACGGTGCTCGTGTTGAAACGAATTAATCAGGAAGCAATTATTGCAATGTTTATAGGGATCGTATGTCTGCTTGCATTTTACGAAGGCGGACTAGTTGCGGTATTCGTCACCTTTGCTATGGCCATGGTCGGCGGAATGCTGAACCGTTTCCTTGGAGTAGGCGTCGGAGTCCAGTTCATGGTATTTTACGGATCCAGCTGGATCATCTCAACATTACTAGGATTATAATAGAAAGCGGGACAAGGGGGTCAGAGCAAATGTCCCACCTGACTGGGACATTTGCTCTGACCCCCTGTCCCATCATTCTTGGATTCTTCGGTCTCGGACCATTGACGGTGATGGTTCTTGTCGGTGGAATCTTAGGAAACCTTGATTTACCTTATCCTCCAGAAATCATTGTACTCGCCGTCACGTCAGGAAGTGCGATTTCCATTTTACTTTCACCATTAATTATGCCCGTAATTACGTTAAATGGGGCGAATGGTTTGAGCGGCTTCAAAAATGGAATCAGGTTTAATTGGAAATATGCGCTTGTACTTTATGTTGTGGTGCAAATTTATGTGCAACTGATGGTTTTGTGGTAGCATGCCGCGAGCTAACTTCATTAAGCCAAAGATCAGGTTCTACTAGCTGATCGCCTCGTTTTTTTAAAAGCCCCTGCACATCTAAATTTACCATTTTGTCACAATTTCACGTATAATATAGTGCAAAATCATCGACCTATGTGATATAATGAACATGTAATTAAATGTGAGTCATTGAACAAATGAGTGGCTGATCATTATAGCTTTATTAAACAATAAGTAATGATGAACACCAATCCAGGAGGTTGATGAAAATGGCAACTGAAACAAAAGAAAAACTTCAATTTACCGGTGGAAAATGGGAAACTGAAATCGATGTGCGTGACTTTATTGTGAACAACTTTACACCCTATATGGAAGATGAAAGTTTCTTGGCAGGACCAACAAAGTCAACAGTTGAGTTATGGGATCATGTGATGGAATTAACAAGTAAAGAGCGAGAAAATGGTGGAGTATACGATATGGATACGAAAGTTGTATCCACGATAACGTCACATGGTCCAGGATATTTGGATCAATCAAAAGAAAAAGTTATCGGTGTACAAACTGATGCTCCGTTCAAGCGATCCCTTCAGCCTTTTGGAGGAATTCGGATGGCGGTTGATGCTGCCAAAGCTTATGGATTCGAGGTGGATGAGGAAGTAAAGCACATTTTCACAGAGTATCGTAAAACGCATAACCAAGGTGTATTTGACGCATATACTCCTGAAATTCGTGCAGCAAGAAGAGCTGGTATTATTACAGGACTCCCAGATGCTTACGGGCGTGGACGGATTATAGGTGACTACCGCCGGGTCGCATTATATGGGGTCGATCGTTTAATCGAGGATAAACAAGAACAGCTTCGTTCAGTTGGTGCAAATGGCATGATGAGTGAAGAAGTCATTAGAGACCGTGAAGAAATTAATGAGCAAATACGTGCATTACATGAATTAAAGCAGCTTGCTGAAAGTTATGGCTTCGACATTTCTAAGCCGGCAACCAACGCGCAAGAAGCATTTCAATGGCTATATTTCGGTTATCTTGCAGCAATTAAGGAACAAAACGGCGCCGCTATGAGTTTAGGTAGAGTGTCTACATTTCTAGATATTTATATAAATCGTGACTTGGAAAATGGTATTTTGACAGAAGAGGAGGCACAAGAGTTAGTCGACCATTTCGTAATGAAACTACGAATCGTCAAATTCTCAAGAACACCGGATTATAATGAACTGTTCAGTGGTGACCCGACATGGGTAACGGAATCCATCGGCGGGATTGCAAATGACGGAAGACCACTCGTTACAAAGAGTTCTTTCCGTTTCTTGCATACGTTAGATAATCTTGGACCGGCACCTGAGCCGAACTTAACCGTCCTTTGGTCCGAGCAATTACCGGAGAATTTTAAAAAATATTGTGCGAAGATGTCAATTAAATCAAGTGCAATCCAATATGAGAACGACGATATTATGCGTCCAATTTATGGCGATGACTATGGAATTGCCTGCTGTGTGTCTGCGATGGCAATTGGGAAACAAATGCAATTCTTCGGTGCCAGGGCTAACTTAGCGAAAGCACTCCTTTACGCGATAAATGGCGGAAAAGATGAAGTATCTGAAGTACAAGTTGCTCCACCATATGCCCCAATCAATACAGAGTACTTGGATTATGATGAAGTCATGGAAAAATATGATGATATGATGGAATGGCTGGCGAAGATTTATGTGAACACATTAAATATCATCCATTTCATGCATGATAAATACAGCTATGAACGAATTGAAATGGCATTACATGATAAAGAAGTTTTACGTACAATGGCTTGCGGGATTGCAGGTCTATCCGTTGCAGCCGACTCCTTAAGTGCGATTAAACATGCAAAAGTAAAAACAATCCGCAATGAAGCAGGGCTTGTCGTCGATTATGAAATCGAAGGAGATTTCCCGAAATACGGAAATAATGACAACCGTGTGGATGATATTGCAGTTTACCTTGTAAGAACATTTATGGAAAAAATCAAGCATTACAAAACATATCGTGATGCAGTGCCAACTCAATCGGTGCTGACGATTACATCCAACGTCGTGTACGGGAAGAAAACTGGTAATACACCAGATGGCAGAAAAGCAGGAGAAGCCTTTGCGCCAGGTGCGAACCCAATGCACGGCAGAGATAAGAATGGTGCTCTAGCGTCATTACTTTCCGTTGCGAAGTTACCTTATGAAGAATCACTGGACGGCATTAGTAATACATTTTCTATCGTACCGAGATCATTAGGTAAGGATGAAGATACTCGGGTCATGAACCTTGTTGCAATGTTGGACGGTTACGCAAATAAGGAAGGTCACCACTTGAATGTAAACGTATTTGACCGGGAAACATTGCTCGATGCGATGGAACATCCAGAGCGATATCCGCAGCTCACCATCCGCGTATCCGGTTATGCCGTTAACTTTATTAAGCTGACAAGAGAACAGCAAATTGAAGTGATTAACCGAACATTCCATGAAAGCAGATAAAAGCAAATGAGAAGGCAAGCGAAATGAAAGGGAGGTAGTAATATGCAAGGAAGAATTCATTCAGTCGAAACGTTCGGAACGGTAGATGGACCAGGACTGCGCTATATTATTTTTACACAGGGCTGTCCGCTCCGTTGCCAGTTCTGTCATAATCCCGATACATGGAAAATGAGTGATGGGAAAATGATGACAGTTCAAGAATTGATGGATGATATTCTTGATTATCTCCCTTTTTTCCAAGCTTCCGGAGGGGGAGTTACAGTAAGCGGCGGCGAACCCTTGTTACAATGCAAATTTTTGATTCACTTATTTAAGGAATTGAAGAAATATGGAATTCATACAACAATCGATACGTCTGGTGGTTTATTCAGTTCTTCTCCACATTATTTAGAAACATTAGATGAATTACTTGAGTTGACGGATCTTGTTTTACTCGATTTAAAACAAATCAATGCGGAAAAGCATAAAAAACTGACCGGGTTATCGAATGAACATATTTTAGCCTTTGCCAATCATTTAAAGGAAAAAGATGTCCCTGTCTGGGTGAGACATGTACTCGTGCCGGAACGAAGCGATTTCGATGAAGATTTACATGCACTAAGAAATTTCATCGATACATTACCGAATGTGGAAAAAATAGAAGTACTGCCTTATCATAAACTCGGAGTTTATAAGTATGAAGCACTTGGCATGGATTATCCATTAGAAGGAATCGAGCCACCGACAGAGGAGCGAGTACGAAATGCGGAAATGATACTAGGTTGTTAGGAGCAAAGGCGCAAGCGCCCTTACAGGCTAAGTACGCGACGTCCTGTCGCAACGCCTGTACTAGCACATCCTGTGCGTCGTAGCAACGTACAAACTGTGCCTCCTAGGACGGAAGGTAGTTCGATGTTGCCCCATACGTGAGCGAACTTAATCGAACTTCCCCTTTACGCAATGAGATAAAGGAAACATGCCCCTTTAAGGGTATGCCGTTGTTGGGCTTTAGCCCGTATTTAAGCGGCCCTCCTTTAGTTTTGAGTTGATGTTGACTTATCGATTGAAGGAGTGTGAAGTTTGGGACTGCGCACTGCTCGTCCCACCAAAAGATCTGCTAGTTGCTGGGCGCTGGAGCCGGAAGTGGCTAGCCTTGGATATCTAAGTTATCATAGCATTTTTATTTTATAGTTTCTTATAAGTGCAAAAGGGTTAATTAAAGCTTAGGCTTTGATTGGCCCTTTTTTTGATGTTTTTTCATTTTGACGAACGGTTCAAAAGCATTTAAGATGAAGGTGTGTGAAAAAATTCAAAAAAGTAGGATGAATAATGAAACGAAAAACTTCTTGGGTTCAAGCAGGGAAAAAACTTTTATTTACTAAACGAGCGATTACGTTTACGCTTGCGACATTGCTGTTTCTTGCACTACTTTATTTTATCCCCAGTCATGTCGATTGGAATGCTCGTGTTGCGATTTCTGTCATGGCGTATGGACTCTTACTTTGGGCAATGGAACCAATTCCGCTTGGGATGACTTCCGTTCTTACGCTTGTATTACTGCTTTTCTTAAACGGGACAACGATTGACACAGCTTTAAGCGGATTTGCATCATCCGCTGTTTTTTTAATCATTGCTGGAATGATGATCGCAAAGGCGGTCAATGCCACCTCCTTAATGGAGCGGGTTACTTATGCGATTCTTGCAAAATGGGGTAAGTCAGCAAAAGGGATTTTTGCTGGGATGTTTTTACTTATGCAGGTGCAGGCTTTTTTTATTCCGGCAACAGCGGTAAGAGCCCAGCTCATAACGCCGGTGGTTCTTTCCATATTGCGAGTAGTAGGTGCAGGTAGGGAAAGCAATTTCAGTAAGCTGATGCTTATCGGGACAGCTTTTGCGGGGAATATAAGTGGTACAGCGATTTTAACGGCTGCAATTGGAAATATCTTGACGATTGAAATTTTGCAATCCTATCTTGGAACGTCTTTATCCTATCTAGATTGGTTCATCTATGCATTGCCGATCTGGTTGCTTTTGATTATTACTATTCCGATCATCGTCTGGTTTTGCTACCCACCAGAGGACTATTCATTTAGTGATTTGCAGAAGGAGATGAAAGAGAAGCAGACGGCGCTAGGTAAGTTTTCCAGTAAGGAAATTAAATGTCTGCTCATCCTTATGCTTACAGTGATACTGTGGATGACCCAGGCCCTTCATGGTTATCATCCGACGATCCCCGCACTCTTAGCGGTTGTACTCCTAGCATTTCCTAGGATTGGAGTTGTCAAATGGAACAAAATAATCGATGTGAATTTCGACATGGTGCTGCTCATCGGTTCAACATTATCCCTTGGATTCGTCTTGATTGAAACAGGAGCAATCGATTTACTAGCGGGATTGTTTACAGCTGATATTGTTCAACAAGCCTTCAGTAACCCATGGCTTGCCTTATGTTTAGCCGTTATTTTATCGCAAATTTATCATCTTGGAGTAACAAATGTGTCGACAGCTGTTGTTACGCTGATGCCTGTCCTAATCGGCTTATCATTACAAGTAGGTATTGATCCGGTCGTTATTGCATTTGCCTCATCGGTTACAATGCTGTTCGGTTATATTTTAGTTGTGGAAACAATGCCAAACGTTGTAATTCATGGAACGGGTTTGATTAAGCAGCGAGATTTTTATTTGCCAGGAATTGTTGCAACGGTTGTAACTACAATCATTACGCTGCTCGTCGCATTTACATGGTGGCGTTGGCTAGGATTCTGGCCGTAATAATAGGGAAATTTAACTTAAATAACTTCTTTTTTTCATGGTATAGGAAATTATAAAATAAAAATGTTGTGGATGACTGGAATTGCTAATAATAGCCACGTCCGCCCTGCGCCCTTTCTACGACTTATGAAGACTTGCCAGAAGAGGTTATCCAGTTTACAAAGCTATGCATTCTCGATTATTTTGGATCCGCTGTCACTGCTGCCCCATTTGTTCGAAATCTCTTCATATCTTTTTCCTTTCACACATAAAGGAACTTGTTGCTTTTCGTTTTCATAAACAACGCTTATAATGTGATTGAAAGATAGGTTAAATTTAGTTATCAAAAAGTAAATTTTTGTTCTTGAAATATATAATACGAGGGGTGATGTTCATGGTAAGTGTACATAGAGATGATTTTTGTCCGTGTGGAAGTGGGAAAAAATATAAAATTTGTCACGGGGCGCCCAAATCCAAGGTCATTCAAATGGATACTAGTCGTTATGAATTTGAATTGGAACGATTAGAATCAGATCTTCTAAGCTTTGCCTGGTACGAATATGAAGAGGAATTGTCGGAAATGTCTGCTTCGGAAGCCCGCAAATATAATATAGATGATCAAGAAGTAATAGAGATTTTGAAGTACGGTCTTTTAGAATGGGCGATTTTTTATCAATCTTATCGCAAGGGACAATCCCTATTTGATGAATTTTATCGAAGAGAGAGGTATGCAATAAAGTATGAAAATGTTAGAAAAACATTTGAAAGTTGGAAGGAAGCTGTTCCATCCATCTATGAAATTATTGATATTACAGACACCTCTGTCACGTTTAAAGACCGGAGAAGCAAGGAAACATATACGTTGCTGAATAAAGAGCAAGACCTGGAGATGGAAGAAGTATTTATAGGAATATTAGTTCCTTCCATCCAATCTTATGACTATATGCTTATTCTGACTCCAGTTGTGAATTCGGAAATGTTGTGCAACGACAATCATCCAATCTATCAGCTTACGGACGAAGAATTCATTGAAAACTATCCGGAAATTTTAGTGAAATCAAGAGTGAACGAACACTTGGATGATAATTTTGCTATCGAGTGGGCAGATCCGCTGTACGGAGAAGTTATTGAAATTGTGACAGAGCAGATGAAAATGAAAGGGGCAGTTTCCGATCATTTTTTCGATATGGCGATTGTAATATGGAAATTATATACGGAAGCGGTACGTCCGACAATCAGAAAACCTGAAGGATTTGCTGCAGCGATTGAATTCATTGTTTATAACGCTAATTATGAAGAAGATTTGTCAAAAACAGAACTTGCAAGAAACTATGAAGTTGCTGTTTCAACCGTCACAAATAATATAAATAAAATGATGCCTGTCATCGTAAAAGAACTAACCAAAATACAAGAAGAAATAAATGAAATCATTTAACAACACGGAGTCAGAGGATTTATCTGGGACAAGGGCTCTGACCCCGTGTCCCAACCCCGTGTCCCAACCCCGTGTCCCAACCCCGTGTCCCAGAAGATTCCTCTCTTATCCAGTTTTTTTACGTTTTTCATTCTCGGAAATAATGTAGGCACATGCCGCGTCACCTGTAATGTTAACTGCTGTCCGCAGCATATCAAGCAGCCGGTCGATTCCAATTATTAGAGCAATCCCTTCAACCGGGAGCCCGATTTGCGAAAGGACCATTGCAAGCATGATTAGTCCGACACCTGGTACACCAGCCGTTCCAATACTAGCCAGTGTTGCTGTAAGAATAATCATAATGATTTCCGAGAATCCAAGATCAATCGCATACACTTGAGCGATAAACACAGCAGCTGTTGCTTGCATAATGGCTGTTCCATCCATATTGATTGTGGCGCCAAGGGGTTGAACAAAGCTGCTTATACTCTTGCTCACTCCAAGGTTTTCCTGAGCTGATTTCATTGAAATTGGTAAGGCTGCATTGGAACTTGACGTACTGAAAGCAACTGACATCGCCGGGAAAAAGCCTTTATAAAATGTCCAAGGATTTGCTTTTCCAAGCAGCCAGATGGCGAGACTATAAACAACAGCAGCATGGACAAATAGCCCGAGGATAACAGTTCCCATATATGCCCCCATTGAGCCGATTGCATCAAGTCCTGCTCCGCCAATCGCCGAGGCAATAAGCGCAAAAGCACCATATGGGGCTGCTTTCATAACTAGGTTAACAAGAAACATAAGAATGTCATTGGCTTGCGTGAACAAACGTTGGATACCTTGTGTTTTATCTTGTAGAAAGGCAAGTGCGATACCGATGAAGATGGCAAATGCAATGATTTGCAACATATCACCGGAAGACATGGCAGACACTGGATTCGTAGGAATAATATTAACGATTGTTTCAACAACTGGCGGGGCTTCAGCCGCTTCGTAATCTGCAGCATCTACATCAAAGACACCTTCCGTCCCTGGCTTGATCATAAAGGCAAGCGCAAGGCTAATACATATAGCAATTGCAGTCGTAATAAGGAAAAAGCTAATCGTCTGAATTCCAATCCTACCTAGCTTAGCCGGCTCACCTAGACCAGCGGTACCGAGCACAATCGAGACAAAGACAATGGGAACAACGAGCATCATAATCAAGTTGATGAACACTTGACCAACCGGAGTTAATAAATACATATCAAGTGGTGAGAAAACGCTTTCAGGAATAAACGTTAAAATAATACCTGCAATGACACCAAGAACAAGGGCGATTAAAATCTTTTTCGTCAGACTCATTCATCCGCCTCCTCATCTTTGTTGGTATGGGTTACAATTATATTCCCTATAGTTTATGCTTTTAAAACATAGTTAGAACGGAAATATTAACCCTGACGCACCACCAGCCATTCAAATGCTATCCAATTTAATACTTGGAAAAAGAACGGGAACTAAATCAGTACGAGAAAAAAGATTTTAGAAGAAGCATGTATTGAATGTAAAAATTTAAGCGGGTTAATTAAGGAAGTCTCCTTGAAAACCCGTTTTTTTACTTCTCTACGAAACAGCAGCTTTCATTCAGCGGAAATGTTTAGCACGTTCTCTTGGCTAGACCTCTAATCGCCGTTCAGTTGCCCGGTGGACTGCGGACCTCCAGAGGTAAGTTGCACCCACTTAAGGTGAATGAAAGTAATAAGCAACTCAATAAAAAAAATAACATGTATCACTATTAATCATACAAACTATTCGATATTATCTAGCAAAAGGCTTATAATGAAGGATAAGAGTGAAAAGAACGGCAACTTGAGGAATAATAATTGGAAGGGAGAGAGCGTCTATGGTGAATATTACCGATAAATTCGGGAGACCACTTCAGGATTTACGCATTTCTGTTACAGACCGCTGCAATTTCCGGTGCACATACTGTATGCCACGGGAGATATTTGGTCCGGATTATGCTTTTTTACCAAAGGAGCAATTACTAAGTAATGATGAAATCACAAGACTTGCGACTGCTTTCGTTGAGCTTGGCGTGAATAAAATTAGATTAACCGGCGGTGAGCCGCTACTAAGAAGGGATCTCCCACAACTGATTGAACAACTAAACGGAATTGATGGCCTTGAAGATATTGCTTTAACGACGAATTCCTCTCTGCTTCCGGTTAAGGCGGAAGCGATTAAAAATGCAGGTCTGAAACGGATTAATGTAAGCTTGGATGCCCTCGATAATGAAACGTTCCAAGCGATCAATGATAGTGGAGTAAGTACTGAACGAGTGCTTAAAGGAATCGATGAAGCGCTGAAAGTCGGCTTGCATGTGAAAGTTAATATGGTCGTTAAGAAAGGCATGAATGAACAGGAAATTATCCCGATGGCGAAATTTTTTAAAGAAAAAGGAGTTACGTTGCGATTTATTGAATTCATGGATGTTGGCACGACGAATGGGTGGGACTTCAGTAAAGTCGTAACGAAAAAAGAAATCCTTGACAACATTACGAAGCATTTTGACGTCGAGCCGGTTGACCCGGATTACCTTGGCGAAGTGGCGAAACGTTACCGCTATAAAGGAACAGATACAGAAGTCGGTTTCATTACATCTGTGTCTGAATCATTCTGTTCGACTTGTACCCGCGCCCGCATTGCGGCAGATGGGAAACTTTATACCTGTCTCTTTGCTTCCAGTGGGTATGACCTAAAGGAGCTTGTCCGCTCGGAAACAGATGACGGAAAAATTAAAGAAACAATAGCTTCAATTTGGGGCAAGCGAACAGACCGGTATTCAGATGAACGCACAGAACAAACAGCGAAAAATAAGAAAAAAATCGAAATGTCTTATATCGGTGGTTAAAATGGATTGCGAGAAAAGAAAGGAAATGAAGTGATGAATGAACGATATTCGCGACAAGCTTTATTTAAACCGATTGGAGAATCCGGTCAGGAAAAAATCAATCAAAAACATGTTCTCATTGTTGGCTGCGGGGCACTAGGAACAGCTAATGCCGCGAATCTCGTCCGGTCTGGAATTGGTAAACTGACAATCATTGATCGCGACTATGTGGAACTTAGTAACCTCCAGCGCCAGCAATTATTCACGGAAAAGGATGCGAAAAATCAAATCCCAAAAGTGGTAGCGGCAAAAGAAAAATTGAAAGCGATTAATCCGGAGGTGGAAATTGCCGCATATATTCTTGATGTTACTGGAGAGGACTTTGCACCACTGCTTGAGGGAGCGGATCTTGTAATTGATGCGACTGATAACTTCGACATTCGCTTCATTATGAATGACCTGATTCATAAATACAAGCTCCCATGGATATTCGGTTCTGTCGTCGGTAGTACAGGGATGAGCTATACGATTTTACCTGGTGAAACACCATGCTTAGCTTGTATTTTAAATACAACGACGATGACTGGCGCCACATGCGATTCAGTTGGAATCATTGCTCCGGCAGTACAAATGGTTGTTGCCCACCAATCTGCAGAAGCATTAAAACTGCTCGTAGAAGATGAAGAGGCTTTAAGAACCGGGCTTATCATGTTTGATCTCTGGTCCAATCAATATCAGACGATTAAGGTTGACCGGGCAAAAAAAGCAGATTGTCCAACATGCGGTACAAATCCGGCGTACCCAGCATTAAGTTATGATGATAGAACAAAAACAGAAGTCCTCTGCGGCAGAAATACCGTACAAATAAGGGCGAAGCGTGACGTTGTTTTACCAGACCTTGCAAGCAAGCTGGGAAGGCTTGGTCAAGTTAATGTGAATGACTTTTTACTATCCCTTCAATATGATGATTTACGGATTGTTATTTTTAAAGATGGTCGGACTTTCATTCATGGGACCGATTCAATTGAACAAGCAAGGAAAATTTATTACCAGCTTGTTGGTTAGGAGGTTATTCAATGGTAGAAATACGTACACCTATTGAGGTGGACGATGCAATTCAAAGGGTCATGCAACACGCGGTAAAAGGAGAGAAGACGTCAATCCTTCTTGAAGAGAGCCACGGTTTTTTTCTTGCGGAAGATTTGATTAGTGATCATGCTGTTCCTCCCTTTGATCGAACACGATATGACGGATTTGCCGTTCGGGCAAACGATACTGGAAATGGTCTTAGTAAACTGGAAGTAGTTGGTGAAATTGGGGCGGGTAGTATATTCGAAGGAACCGTTCAGGAAAATGAAGCCGTCCGGATTATGACCGGTGCTGAGATCCCAGGCGGGTGCGATGCGGTGATTATGCTGGAGGATGTAGAGGAAAAGAGGCAAGATGGAAAGACATTTATCGAGTTTACTAGAAAACTAACATCGTTTGAAAATATTACAAAAACAGGTGAAGATACGAAAAGAGGCGAAGTGCTTGTACAAAAGGGGACATACATAAATCCAGGAATTATGGCGTTGCTCGCGACCTTTGGTTACAGCGAAGTTCCCGTCGTTAAGCAACCGCTAGTAGGAATTATTTCTACTGGTAGTGAGCTTCTATCAGTGGATGCAGCACTAGAACCGGGCAAAATAAGGGACAGTAATTCTTACATGTTAATCGGGCAAATTGAGCGGGCTGGTGGCATCCCCGTTTCCCTCGGCCAGTTTGCGGATGAGTTTGAAATTTGCTATGACCAAGTTGTTGCTGCGCTGGAAAAGATAGATATATTGCTTACAACGGGTGGTGTATCTGTCGGCGATTATGATTATATCCCAGATATTTTAAAGAGATTAAATGCGAATGTATTGTTTAATAAAATTAAAATGCGTCCCGGCTCTGTTACAACGGTAGCAGAGGTTGATGGTAAACCATTTTTCGGTTTATCAGGCAATCCATCCTCCTGTTATGTCGGCTTTGAAATGTACGCAAGGCCTGTAATCCGTCACTTTTTGCATATGGAGAAGCCCTATTTGAAAAGGCTAAGGGCAGAGCTTGGTGCCGACTTTCCGAATGCTAATCCATTTCATCGATTCGTCCGGGGTAAGCTCGTATATGAAAATGGGAAAGTAATTGCAGTTCCTGTTGGCCTTGATAAACCGAATATCGTTACTTCCTTAGCTGAAGCAAATATACTTATTGTGCTCCCTGGAAATAAAGAAGGCTATGAAAAAGGTGAACAGATAACAGTGATTTCCCTGGAGGAGCAGTCTGGAGTTACATGGGGAGATTGGTTGAAAGGGGGAGAACTTGTGTGACAGAGAAAATGTATGAAATTGTGAAAGAGCCAATCGATACGGAGGCTGTAATTCAGAAGGTGATACGCAGAGAAGCTGGGGCAATCACTACCTTTCTCGGGATTGCGAGAGAATGGACCCAGGGCAGGAAAACAATTTATCTTGAATACGATGCTTACGTAGCGATGGCCGAGAAGAAGCTTGCTGAAATAGGAGATGAAGTAAAGGGAAAATGGCCAGAAACAGAAGTCGCAGTCACCCATAGAATCGGGCGTCTGGATATATCGGAGACTGCTGTATGTATCGCTGTCTCTTCCCCCCATCGCAAGGCTGCTTATGAAGCAAATGAATATGTTATTGAGCGCATTAAGCAGATTGTCCCGATTTGGAAAAAGGAACATTGGGAAGATGGGGAGACATGGATTGGTAACCAGTTGGAAACACAAGTCTATCCAACTGGTGCACGAAAGGAGAGTGGGAAGCAGTAGTTTCATATGTTTAATCGGTACGTTGAAGGGGAATTCAATTTTGGATCTATTAATATGGAAGGGGATGATGAAACATGACAGAAAATATAAAAGTATTGAATCCAGCTACAGGTGAATTAGTAGAAGAGGTAACGATCGACACAGAGGAAGATATTCAGGCGAAACTTGAAAAGGTTGCAGATGGGTTCAATAAGTGGAAGAAAGTGAATGCCCATGAACGTGCACGTCTGCTGCGGAAATGGTCTGAAAAGGTATTAGAGCAGAAGGAAGAAATTGCCCGCGTGATGACACTGGAGAGTGGGAAGCCGCTTTCTGAGTCTCTTGGAGAAGTTGAATATGCAACAAGCTATATTGATTGGTTTGCAGAAGAAGCAAAACGGATTTACGGGAGAACCGTTCCAGCGAATACCGAGTCTAAGCGTATCCTCGTGACCCGCCAGCCAATAGGAGTGGTTGCAGCAATTACACCATGGAACTTCCCTGCAGCAATGATGACGAGAAAAGCTGCACCGGCACTTGCTGCGGGCTGTACATTTATCGTAAAACCGGCAAGTGAAACTCCACTTACAACGATTAAGCTGATTGAACTAGCATATGAAGCAGGAATTCCAGAAGATGTGGTCCAATATGTCGTCAATGGTTCAGGGAGAACGGTCGGTGAGATTTTCACAGATAGTCCACTCGTGAGAAAAATTACATTTACCGGTTCAACTCCAGTTGGAAAACAGTTAATTAAACAAAGTGCCGATTCGGTAAAACACGTATCGATGGAACTTGGTGGGCATGCCCCCCTCATCATTACGAAAGATGCCGACCTTGACATCGCAGTTCCACAAACTATTGTATCTAAGTTCCGTAACGCTGGCCAAACTTGTATTTGTGCAAACCGAGTCCTCGTTGCAAAAGAAATTGTAGACGAATTCGCTGACAGACTTGTAAGGGAAGTAGCAAAATTAAAAGTTGGAAACGGACTGGAAGAAGATACTCAAATCGGCCCGGTCATCAATGGGGACGGCTTTAGAAAAGTTGTCAGTCAAATCGATGATGCCGTTGAAAAAGGTGCTGAAGTACTTACAGGGAATAAATTCGATAAAGATGATGATAAAGGCTATTACTTCATCTATCCTACCGTTCTTAAACAAGTAACTGGCGAAATGGATATCATGCAGGAGGAAACTTTTGGCCCCGTGCTTCCAATTACTGTGTTTGATACGGTGGAAGAAGCGATTGATATCGCAAATAACACACCATTCGGTTTAGCTGCATACTTCTTTACAAATGATTACCGGACAGGTACGTATTTACATGAACATCTAACCTTTGGTGTCATTGGTTGGAATGATGGTGCCCCGTCTGCTGCACACGCTCCGTTCGGTGGTTTAAAGGAAAGCGGAATCGGAAAAGAAGGCGGACTTGAAGGAATTGAACCATATTTGGAAACAAAATATTTATCCATTGGTGGTTTAGAGTGAAAGGACAGGGAAAGTGCTCCGTTCCTTTCTTCTAATATGCACACGGACAATCAGAATTCCTGTTGCATATTGTAGAAGAGAAGGAGGGATACCATGGTTGAAAAATTAAGCTGGCTGCTTGCTGCAATTGCTTCCGGATTTGCGTTTATCGGTTTAAGCTACCTCATCCCGGAAGAATATTCAACCTTAGGGACAGTCTTTTTCATTATAGGAGCAATTGCAGTGGTAGTCTTTGCAGCAACGATAATTGTTAATACGTTAACTAGTTTAGTGAGAGGACAGGCAGGGAGCTAAAGAGAAAATATATTATTATATCTAAAAATAAGGACGTTCTGAGGATTCTCCTTGACGTCCTTTTTTGTAGTATAATGAATGAGTTAAGATTAGATTATTAGATAAGGAGTGTTTACGTGAATAAAAAGGATATTGCTAGTTTTCGCAGGCAGTTAAAGCCGGAAAATGATTTATTGAAAATAAATGAAGTATTTAACGTATATATTATGAAAGATTCAAGTGAAATCTATCATCAGGAGAGCACACCATTTGAAATGTTAGAGAGAGAGCAACAAGAATTGTTTATGAACAATTTTAAGAAAGTACTTGCAGGCCAACTCGATAGGAAGCTGTTTGAATTAAGATTCGCTCACGAAGCGGAAAACAGTACCCAGTTGCTTCTCCATCAAGGCGTGCTGACTGAACATAGTGAAACATGGAGAGATCGTATGCTGCAGATTGTAGAGAAGATGTTGGAAGTAAAGCAGTATGAGGAAGATATTATCGTTACATTCACAAAAGGTGAATATTTGAAGACGGTAAAACCGAGCAGTGAAGAAACCGAGGAGAATGAACGAGATAAAGTCTATTCCCATTTCTTTATTATGTGTACGATAAATACGACTCAGGAGCCGAGGAAAGAATTGGCGTTTGATTATGTGGAAAAAGAATTTAAATACAATATTGAAGTCGATCCAATTATTGATTTGAATGCCCCTATAGGAGGTTTTCTGTTCCCATGTTTTACAGAAGGTGTATCAGATGTGAACCATGTCCTTTATTCGACAGGAAAATCAAAGGAATTGGATTTCTCCTTTATTGAAGACGTACTGAACGCAGAAGAAATTATGACAGCTGAAGAGGATAAGATTGTATTTGAAGAGATAGTTAAAGACGTTGCCGGGGAACAGTTTACAACAGCGACACTTGCAAATGTGTATGATGAGATCCAGCAGGTGATTGAAGAAACGGACCCGGATGATACACCGAAGCTTGATTATCGAGATATGGAAACTGTTTTAAGCAGCAGCGGTATAGAAAATGTACAACCGGAAGCTGTAGAGGAAGCCTTTAAAAAGGTAATCAACGATGAGAAGTTCGAATTAAAGGCAACGAATGTTGTACCGAAATATGATTCTAAATCAATTAAAATCAAAACGAAAGCTGCCGATTTGAAGGTGAGCCCGAGTGAATTACGGTACATTCGCCAGATGCGACTCGACGGGAAACTTTGTCTTGTCATTGAACTAGAAGAAAATACGGTGATTGAAGGGTTTGAAATCATCGAGGAAGATTTAGGTAAGAGTGAGCCGGGAAAGGACTCAGATGAATCAATTGTGTTATAGTTTAAATAAATAAAAATATTCCAAGGAGGAGAAAAGATGAGTATACACAGGCACCAACATACACATATGACAATTCATGATTTCCAAACGCATATGCATATTGGCTGGGACAAAGATATACCGCCGATTGCTGAAGTCGATTCTGGACAGACGATTACATTTGAAATTAGTGAAGCTTCCGGCGGACAATTTACGAAGCGTTCGACGAAGGAAGATGTTGCTTCCCTGGACTTTTCCAAAGTAAATCCGGTCGCTGGCCCGATTTATATTAAAGATGCGGAACCGGGGGATACGCTTGAAGTTGAAATGATAAATTTCCAGCAACTCGATTGGGGTTGGACAGCGATTATTCCTGGTTTTGGTCTATTAGCGGATGATTTCGAGGAACCCCATATTAAGACATTCGATCTCACAAAACCGAATACGACCGAATTTCTACATGGAATCGATTTGTTCATCAAACCCTTCCCCGGAACAATCGGTGTAGCCCTGCCGGAAGAAGGGAATTTCGGTGTCGTTCCACCTCGGCAAAATGGCGGGAATATCGACATTCGCCATATGACCCGAGGGACAAAATTATACTTACCGGTGTGGGTGGAAGGTGCCTTGTTCTCCATCGGTGATACACATGCTGCGCAAGGGGATGGCGAAGTTTGCGGTACAGCGATTGAAGCCTCGATGGAAGCGACTGTACGGTTTAAACTACATAAGGGTAAGACAATCGCCGAGCCGCGTTATGAAATTCCTGGACCTCCAACTCCTGAGGCGGATAGCCATGGATACTATGTAACGACCGGATTTGGTCCAGATTTAATGGAAGCATCCAGAAAAGCAATAAAATATATGATTGAACATCTCATGGACACATACGGTATGAAAGCTGAAGAAGCATATATGCTATGCAGTCTAGCAGTTGACTTACGTATAAGTGAAATTGTCAATGCACCGAACATGCTTGTTTCCGCTTTCCTCCCAAATGCTATATTCAAATAATGAACATGAAAAATAAGTCACCGAGAGAATATCTCTCGGTGACTTATTTCATTAAAATAGCAAAAATCCAAGGGCGATCGGAAATAAAAAAGCCAGTTCAATGGATTATCTCCACTGAACCAGCTTTATTTTTCGCTATACTTCCTTTTTCAAGGCTTTATACAATGCGAATATCATTAGGATCATGATGAAGGAGAAGGGCAGTGCCGCGATGATGATTGTATTTTGCAAAGCGGTGAGGCCTCCTACATAAAGGAGAATGACTGCAACTGCAGATTGAGCAATTCCCCAAGCAACTTTAACGGTATTAGGCGGTGTTAGCGATCCTCTCGTTGTCTGCATGCCAAGTACAAACGTAGCTGAATCCGCAGATGTTATAAAGAATGAAGCAATTAAAATAATCGCTATAATAGAAAGAATCGTCGACAACGGCAATTGATCGAACATATTAAATAATACGAGCTCTGTTGCGAAATTGGACAAGTCGAATCCAGAGTCCTGGATACTCCCGGCTGTCGTACCGAATGCGGCATACCAGATCGCGATAAAGAGAGTAGGAGCAATCATCACGCCGACAATAAATTCGCGGATAGTACGTCCACGGGATACTCGAGCAATAAACATTCCGACAAAGGGTGCCCAGGATAACCACCACGCCCAGTAAAATATTGTCCAGCTATCAAGCCAGGCACGGTTGTCGCCCGAAAGAGGTGCAGTTTTAAAGCTCATTCCAATTAGATTTTGAACATATAATCCGAGAGTTTCCGTAAACATATTCATAATGAGAACGGTCGGTCCAATCGCAATAACAATTATTAACAGAATAACTGCTAACACAATATTTGTATTAGATAAATATTTTATTCCTCTGCTTAGTCCTGACCAAGCAGACATAATAAAGAGTCCAGTCACAACGATAACAATTATTGTTTGCGGGACAAATCCTACTTCAATACCGAATAAATGTGATAATCCACCGTTTATTTGAACAGCACCGAAACCAAGAGAAGTTGCGACTCCGAACACTGTTGCAAATACAGACAACACATCAACAAACGTTCCGAATGGCCCATTCATCTTGTCGCCAAAGAGCGGTTTTAATGTTGATGAAATTAAACCAGGCTCGCCTTTTCTGAACTGGAAAAAGGCAAGGGATAAAGCAACGACTCCATACATCGCCCAGATATGGAGTCCCCAATGGAAATAAGAATAGACAAGTGCATCTTTGAAAGCTGCACTTGACCCTACCTCTGCGTTCGGAGCGTCAACAATATAATGAAATAATGGCTCAGCTGCCCCGTAGAAAACAAGACCGATCCCCATTCCGGCAGAGAATAGCATTCCAATCCATGTAACTGTGGAAAAGTCGGGCTTATCGTGATCTTTTCCAAGGCGAATTTTCCCAAATCGGCTGAAAGCAATCATTATTGCTACTATGACCATGGCGGACATGAGCAACATATAATACCACCCAAAAGTGGTGGAAACAAATACTTTAATCCGACTCGTTAAATTTTCAAATTCAGTAGGGAACACTGCTCCCAAAATAACCATAATAACTACAATTGATAGTGCTATGTAAAACACTTTTGAAACTTTCTTCATAGGTCCTCCCTTAAAACAAGTATAAAACATACGCGTTCTATTATACCCATAATAAAATAAATTGAAACCCGAATTACGTTTTCTTACATCGTTTAGGGAAAAAAAGTAAAATAACAACTTCAATCCAGAAAGGAAAACAGGGTATAATAAGGGGGGAGATGATGGAGATGAAGATTACAGTAATTGGAATGTGGGGAGGCTATCCTAAACAGGATGGACCGTGCTCAGGCTATCTAGTTGAACAAGATGGTTTTTCAATGCTCATTGATTGCGGAAGTGGAGTACTTGTTAAACTGCAGGAATTCATAGATTTAAATGAGATTAATGACGTTCTATTATCCCATTACCACTATGATCATGCGAGTGATGTCGGTGTTTATCTGTTTTCTCGTCTGGTAAATACTCAGCTTGGTAGGGTTGATGAATCCCTTACAATTTATGGACCTCAAGATGAGATGAAAGAACAGGAGTTTACATCGGTTCCCTATACGGAATTCCAAGCAATTGATGAAGAGAGCGAGCTACATATTGGGCCGTTTCAACTAAGTTTCTTAAAAACGATTCACCCGGTAGAAACATATGCGATGAAAATATCGAATGGAAAGAAAAGATTCGTATATACTGCGGATACAAGTTTTACGAAGGAACTTGTAGACTTTGCAAAAGGAGCGGATTTATTAATTGCAGAATGCAGTCTGTATGAAGGAATGGATGGGAAAAACTCAGGCCATATGAATGCGAGGGAAGCTGGGATGCTTGCAAAAAAAGCAGGAGCGCACAAGACATTATTAACCCACTTGCCACATTACGGAAATATTCAGAAGCTGGTAGAGAGTGCAGAAAAAACAGGAGCTGCAGCTGTTGAATTAGCGCAGCCCGGTATGGTAATTACCATTTAGAAAAATATGAATAGCTTTGGGAAAAGTATGAAATTCAAATATTTTCTTGAGGAAAAGTAAAAAAGTGGAGATTTTAAATTTTAAATCGGATTATCGACACACTTCGACGAATTCCGCTAAAAAAATTGAGTTATTTGCAAGTGAATCGACCTTTCTCGACATAAAAACAGAAGAAAAATCAAAAATTGCTTTTTGACGGATTAATGAATATTTATTATCTTTGGACTTAAGAGATTGGTTGAGGGACACTTCCCTCCAATATAAAACGCCATGGAGAGGTTCTATTAATTACGAATGCTCCCTTCCCGAAGAAAGCGATAGACCTCCTCCATGACGACTCGCATTAACCCCTCCATATTGGTTTCTTATTCCCTCGACCATTCCTTTTGATTTTGTGGTCTCATATTTACGATAATGATCCCAAGTGCAACCAAGGCAAGCGCGAATAGTATTGCCGGCGTAATATTTTCTCCCGGAATAAAGAGCGTTGATAAAATAGACCCCGAGACTGGGACAATGAATTTGTACATTGTGATTTCTCCAGCAGGGTTATATTTTAATAGGGAGTACCAGAGAGCAAAAGCAACGGAAGAAAGTAAAGCGGAGTAAATAAATAATCCCCAGCCAAATGTGGTGAAAACAATCGCGTTTTCTCCAAGCTGTGGTAAGCCGATGATTAATAGCACGATTGCCCCTAAAGTGAACTGCCAGCCTGTAATCGCAAATGGATGGATCCCCTTAGCAAGTTCCTTCGCCATAATCGTTGCAACCGCACTGGTTACACCAGATAGAATCATAAATCCTTCACCAGTGAATGTGAATTGGTAGGAAAAACCTTGTCCCCAGTTCGCGATAATGATTCCTCCAAATCCTGCAAGGAGTCCGATTGCTTTTTGGATTGTCATCTTGTCGTTTACATAAAAATAATGTGCCAACAGGACGGTGAAGAATGTTCCGCTTGAGTTTAGAATTGCACCTTGCATACCCGTAACATTGGCCAGTCCATTATAAAAGAAGAAATATTGCAATGCGGTCTGGACAATTCCGAGTACGAGCAGGATCATTAATTGTTTTTTAGTAATGAATAACTGTTTGATGTTACTAATCATTAGAAAGCCAAGTACGATAAGCCCAGCGAGCAGAAATCTCAGTCCAGCAAACACAATTTTTGCAATCACATCTTCTGAACCAATTTGGAATTCTTCATAACTTATTTTAAGTAATGGAAAGGCACTTCCCCATAATAATGAACAAAATACAGCAATGGCCACGACGGACCATTTATTCTTTAACAATCTTTGCATCTTTAAAACCTCTAATCCGAAAATTAGGGCCAATTAGACAGTATCTAATTGACCCGTTCTTATTAATCTTCAACTTTTACTGGGATGATCAATTCGTTTTGTCTGGAACCGTCTTTGGCACTCTCTTCAAAAAGAACGATCATTCCAGTGTCATTCGTAACTTCATCGAATGAAATTTTAATTTCAAACTCGCCCCATTCTGGAGCCCCTTGGCTTGCCGTAACAGTTCCCTCATCAAGGATGTTATGGCCGTCTTCAAATTCATAGGAAACAGTTGCCTCGAATACGCGGGCTTCTCCGCGGACAGTAATCTCGTTATCGACAACACTGTCGGGTGCAGGTTCGAAAACTTTAAAAGCATCATTTTCTGCGACGATTTCTTCTCCCATTTCCTCAGTCGTGTCCTCTTCGACCGCTTTTTCATCCTCTGCTGACTCGTCATCTGTTGCTTCCTTTTCTGAGACATCTTCCTGTTCCGGTTCGTCCTGCTGTTCTGTATCCGGATCATTCCCATTTGTTCCACAAGCACTCAGGGAAATCAACCCGGAAAGAATGATTGCAAAGAAAATTATTCTGAACTTTTTCATGCTTCTACCCTCCGAAGATATGACTTGTTGTCTCTTGATTATATAACATTAAACAGCAACCTGAAAGCAAGGCACTTGGAAACCGATTCCATTCAGGCGGATTATGGTTTCAAGAACTTGCTGTTTCATGACTTAATATTTATAATGATTGGTATTATATAAAATGAAACTTTATTCAGAGGGGAGATGCGTGGATTGCCAATTAATATACCGAGAGAATTACCAGCAAGAGAGACATTGAAGAAAGAAAAGATTTTTGTAATGGATGAAGACAGGGCCCGTACACAGGATATCCGTCCATTGAATATTTTGATTTTGAATCTAATGCCCGAAAAGGAAAAGACTGAACTGCAATTATTACGTTTATTGGGAAATACACCATTACAAGTGAATATCAATTTCTTACGGACAGCAACGTACCAATCAAAAAATGTCAGCAATTATCATCTTGATACGTTTTATACAACATTTGATATGGTGAAATCCCGTAAGTTCGATGGCCTTATTATTACTGGCGCGCCGATTGAACATCTGGAGTTTGAAGAAGTGAGTTATTGGCGGGAATTACAGGAGGTTATGGATTGGTCGGTAGAGAATGTAACGTCCAATCTATACATATGCTGGGGAGCTCAAGCAGCACTTTATCATCATTATGGAATCAAGAAGAAATCCTTGCCGGAGAAATACTTTGGCGTTTTTAATCATGATATTTCCCTGCCTACTGAGAAACTCGTTCAGGGTTTTAATGATCATTTTTTAGCACCACATTCAAGACATACAACGGTTAGCGCGGAAGCAATTGAAAAGCACCCGGAACTTACGCTGTTATCGAAGACAGATGAAAACTCTCCATTCATCATTCTTTCAAATGATCGGAAAAATATTATGATTACAGGTCATCTTGAATATGATGCTACGACACTTCGTGATGAATACGAACGGGACGTGAAAAAGGGGCTCGACATCGCGGTTCCCGTGAATTATTTCCCTGATGATGATCCGGAAAAGACTCCGCCTAATTCATGGCGCTCCCACACACATTTATTATTTTCGAATTGGCTGAATTACTATGTGTATCAGGAAACTCCGTACCATTGGAATTGACAAAAGATTCCTTAGCTTATAAAAAACAAAGGCGCAAGTATTTATCACGTATTAACGGTCTGTAATACCCCCACCGCTAAACATGAGGGAAAACCAAAATGTTAAGGTGGGGGATATACAGTCCGTAAATACCTGATTCTGTTCAACTAACATTCAGTGGGGAGGTAAGGATTCCCCACTGAATGAAGTTTCACTTTATCACGTATTAACGGTCTGTAATACCCCCACCGCTAAACATGAGGGAAAACCAAAATGTTAGGGGGTGGAGGATATACAGTCCGTAAATACCTGATTCTGTTCAGCTAACATTCAGTGGGGGGTACGGAAACCCAACTGAATGAGTTTCGCTTTATAGTATCCTATGCTAAAAAACCGAACAAACCATATGTTATACCTGCTGAGATGATTGGTTTGTTCGGCTATTTTCACATTTACCGCTTGTTTTATTGTTTAAATTTGCTACCTTTGTTTTTTGCGCGCAGTTGATCCATAAGGGATGAGGATTTTCTCTCTGCTGCCTTTGTCTGTGCTAAATCAATGTTGACAATGGTGTAGCCATCACTTTCTTTTTTCAAGTTGAATATTGTATTCTTCATACTGCCACGAGGTAAGACTTCCTTGTTGACTATCAATTCCTCTTTCGTTTCTTCGATTAGAATAACTGCTTGATTACCTTCAAATCGATCTAATATACCTTTCATTGTATACACGCTATCCCTTCTGATTGAATATCCGCAATTCGTGCTGGTCCAATTCCATCAATTTGAGTGAGGTCATCAATGGACTGGAATGGGCGTAATTCAACTAAATCCTGAGTCCGCTCCGGACCGATATGGATGATCTGCTGTAATTCTTCGGTTGTTGCTTCATTTATATTTACACAGCTTGAATTAGTGTCTTGTTTCGTATCTCCGTTCTCATCATTTTGGGACATTTGCTCTGACCCCGTTGTCCCGCTTTCAGGCGTTGTTATATTTGTGTTGATTTGGATGTCGGTGCCGTTGGTTGTGAGAAGGATGGTGCCGTGTTTGTCTGTACCATATAGTTCGATCTCTCTTTCTTCAACTGCGGTTACGACTTCTGGGCTCGGATGGTCATAGCTGTTATCTGTACCTGCGCTATAAACGGCAATTTTTGGTGAAACAGCATCAAGGAATGCGGGATCACTGGATGTTTTCGAGCCATGATGTCCGAGATGAAGGACGTCAGCTGCTACATTGAATGTGTTACGCATATACGTTTCTTCTCCCCTGCCAGCATCTCCAGTAAGAACAAACTTCACATTACCGTATGTAAATAAGGCAGAAATGGATTCCTCATTGGTCTTACCTGAAATACTTTCCGGGTAGAGAATTTGAATATCCATTGGACCGATGGAAAAATCTTCACCTGCCCGAGGTTCATAATAGTCTGCATCACTTGCCAAGACAGCTTCCACCGCTTGTTGAAACGTCTGGGAGGTACTTTCATTTCCAGACATCCAGACCTCTCCAACCTCAAAATTCTGCATTACTTGAGCAAGCTGTCCAATATGATCTGCATCTGGATGACTCACGATGACAAGATCGATAAAATCAACTTCATTAGCATTGAGATAACTCGTTACCTCGGTACCGCGCCAATCTCCCGTATCAAATAAAATTGTATATTTTCCTTCAGTCGTGTGATAACGGAATAACGTGGCATCACCTTGACCAACATCAATAAAATGAACGGATAATTCCTCAAGGTTTTCTCCAGCAATGGTAGTAGTATCTTTATCTTTCGTTGTTACCGGTGTTTCGTCTGAGTTGCTTGATTTCTCTGTTGGCATTTCATCACAAGCCGTGATAAAAGAAAAGATGAAAAATGCCAGTATAATTGTTAAACGCTTCACTTGCTTTCCCCCTAAGATTTCCAAAACTTCCATTCATAGAGTAGCAAATAGGATGTGGAAAATCCAGCGGTCAATATTTCATCCGACTGTTTCGATTCGAGGAGGTGTATTATGAACATATGGCTAATTATTTATTTATTATTTTATGGGCAGCACGCCGTTCCTGAAATTGGTGTAGTAGATCGAATCGAAGGGGGAAAGGCTGTTGTTTTACTAGAACAGAAAGGCGATGAGCTCGTTATTTCCACCGAACGATTTGACCATATTATTACTGAAGATAGCTGGTTGCTGCTTACAGTAAGAAATAATGAACCGATTATTTTAATAGAATTAGCCGGTCTTGCGGACCGGCAACGGAAAAAGAGTAATACATTAATTGGTGAATTAAGAGAGAAGAGCCAGCTATTCCAGCATGGCCCCAATGGCACCGGCATAAGCCCCCATCTCCAAAAATATCGCCTCATACGCTAACATGTCTTGAAAGCTTGTCAGTACATTCTGCAGCGGTTTATTCCCTTGAATGGTGCTACCGATAAAAACAACTTTCCCTACATTTTTACTTTGCATGACGGTACTCGCGAGGGATAAAATGACCTCACCGATCAGTTGTGTTAGAGCATGCAGTTGATCAGCGTGTGTACTAGTTTTTAAAAGCTCTAGTTTACCAAAATTAGCAGCCGTTAGTTCTTGTATGAGGGGGGCTTGTTGCTCGCCGTATATATCTTTTACAAGCAAATCGACTTGTAGATGATTTCCAGCCGCGCTCAGTTCGACAAGTTCTCGGAAACTTTTCTCATTACCTGTTAGAAGGGAGCCGATTCCCATCCATGTACCACCACCAATTCCGCTTCCTATCACCCTTTCGAAGGATTCATTATAGACGTGGAAAATTGAAGTCCCCGTACCAATGTTTACGAGAATGTATTCCTTTGGTGATCCGACCTCTTTGCTCAATAAATAATCTGCACCCCGGACAATCGCGGGGAATTCCTCTACTGTTACGGTTGATTGCCGAATGATACGTGATACATCCTGCCATCTTCCACCCGTTCCGTAAACATGGACTTGTGGTGCGAGCATATGGAGCCAATTCATGATGGAATCTTTTTCTTGATATTGGTAAGTTTTAACATGTAACCGTTCTCGTTCTACATAAGCAAGCTTGATTAACGATCCGCCAGCATCAATTCCAATTCGTTGCATCCCATTCATCTCCTAAAATAATGAATTTAAAAACTCTAACCAAACATCTAATTGTCATTATCTAAGTGTAGTTATTTCTCGTCAAGTTAGGTAAAATAGATTTAAGTGAAACTTTATACTTGATTTTATCGTATTAATGGTTGAGTATCCATACAGGCCGTGTAATTTATTATAGGAGTGATGAAATGAAAGCATTTTTCGACTTTGTTTTACGACAGGCGGCGGCTTTCACTGCAACAGGGGTGATCTGGTTGATCAGTTTTTTCGCCTTTACACAAGTTATTCTCCTATCAACGACATACGCTATTGTCGGTGGTGTAGTCACCTATTATTCTGTAAAACATATACAGATTTCGCGCTATGCGAAGCGTCAAGGGCTGACAAGGAAGGAATATAAATTCATTTCCGAGAACTTGAAAGAAGCGAAAGCAAAAGTTATCCGACTGCAGCGCGCCTTTCTTCAAGTCCGTCACTTTGGGAATGCGAAGGAGAATTTTGAAATTCTTCGTACCGTAAAAAGGATTTATGCGAATACGCAACGGGAACCATGGAGATTTTTTAAGGCGGAAGCTTTTTATTATAAACATCTTGATTCGTTAGTTGAAATTGCGGAAAAATATGCCTACCTATCCAAACAGCAAGTGAAATCCCGTGAAATGAGCGAAACGATGCGGGATTCCAGACATACCATTATCGTTCTTGGTCAAACCGTAAATAAAGACCTACGCGAGATGCTGAATGATGATGTCGATACATTACATTTTGAGCTTGACGTAGCGAAAAAGACATTACAAAAACCGAAGAAAACAAATGGGAGGGTTATCTGATGGCCGAAGAGAAGAAGAATGAATTTGAATTGGACGAGCTGTTGGCGAATCCGTTCGGCAGCGACTCTATTGACAAGGAAATTAGCGAAATAGAGACAGAGAAGGAAGTAACCGAAAAGAAACTCATCGATGTATTGCCGGAAGATAAGAGGAAGCGAGCTTTGCAGCTTGCAGAACAAATCGACCCGCAAAATCTTCAGAGTGTATCTTTATACGGTACGGAAGCACAGTCTAAGCTAATGGATTTTTCCCATGACATGCTGGACCATGTAAAAAATAGTGATATCGGCGAAATTGGTGGCATTTTATCCGATCTGATGAAAAAGCTCGAACAAGTAGATCCGGACGATTTGCGGACAGATAACCGTGGGTTTCTTTCCAAGATTTTCAATCGGGTATCTAATTCAGTGAATCAAGTTCTTTCTAATTATCAAAAGACTGGTGCACAAATTGACCGAATTAGTGTAAAGCTTGACCGGGGGAAGGACGAGCTCACGAAGGATAATAAATTATTGGAACAGCTATTCTCGAAAAACAAGGAATACTTTGATGCATTGAATGTTTTCATTGCTGCTGGAGAAGTGAAGATTGCTGAGCTCCGGACAAAAGAAATTCCCGCTCTGAGAGAGAAAGCGGAAGCAAGTCAAAATCAAATGATGGTTCAGGAAGTAAATGACTTGATTCAATTTACCGATCGTCTTGAGAAGCGGACGCATGATCTGAAATTAAGCAGACAAATTACGATTCAAAGCGCACCGCAGATTCGGCTCATTCAAAATACGAACCAGGCACTAGTGGAAAAGATTCAATCATCAATCTTAACTGCAATCCCACTATGGAAAAATCAAATTGCAATTGCACTAACCTTGCTGCGTCAGAGAAATGCCGTTGAAGCGCAAAAACTCGTTTCTGAAACAACAAATGATCTCATGTTGAAAAACTCCGAGCTCTTACGAACGAATACAATTGAGACGGCAAAAGAAAATGAACGTGGACTTGTCGATATTGAAACATTGAAGAAGACGCAGGAAGATTTGATTTCTACCATCGAAGAAACACTTACAATTCAAGCAGAAGGTAGAGAGAAGCGCCAACAAGCTGAAAAAGAAATGATTGTAATGGAAGAAGAAATGAAGCAGAAATTATTAGAGTTGAAATAAAAAGAACAGGGTCAGTTGGATTTTTCCAATGCCCCTGTTCTCTTTTTTACGCGTAATCACTTGACATTAAAAATATGAAAATTTAGAATTAGAATAATACAAGAAGAATAGATTTGACCAATTCTATTTTTTTTGAAAAGGAATGAATGAACATTCACTCAAGAAAAGAGATGTTAGAGGAGGAGTATATTTCATGACAAATGAAGCAACGAAAAAATTGCTGCAAGGGGTTAAACTGCCGGTCATCATGGCACCAATGTTTCTCATTTCCAATCCAAAAATGGTGCTTGAAGCATGCGGTTCGGGAATTATCGGGACGTTTCCAGCGTTAAATGCACGCACAACCGAACAGTTAGATGACTGGATGCAAGAAATTACAGATGGCTTGCAACAGTTAAAAGAAGAAAACGGGGAAGAAACTGCCCCATGGGGAATCAATTTTATTAGTCATCGTTCGAACAAACGCTTTACAGAAGATCTTGCGTTAATCGAAAAATATCAACCACCACTTGTCATTACGTCACTGGGAGATCCGAGCCCCGTGGTAGCAATTGTGAAGGAATACGGTGGAGTCGTTCTTAGTGACGTCATCGATATGAAATTTGCGAAGAAGGCTTTAGAAAAAGGAAGTGACGGACTTGTCCTTGTTGCTGCCGGAGCAGGCGGGCATGGTGGCAGGTTGAATCCGATTGCTTTTATGCATGAGATCCGTGAAAATTTCGATGGTCCTATCGCTTTAGCAGGAACGTTATCGAAGGGGGAGGACATCCTCGTTGCCGAGACACTTGGTGCTGATCTTGCCTATTTCGGAACTAAGTTTATCGTCGCAGAAGAAAGCAGTGCTGTGGATGAATATCGAAAGCTTGTTATTGATTCTTCAATTTCAGATATTACGTACACGCCTGCATTTAGTGGAATTCACGCTAATTACCTGACGAAGAGTATTGTAAATGCTGGTCTTGACCCAGAACAGCTTCCTGAAAAAGGAAAAATAGATTTTTCTGAGCTCGGTAATCCCGATGTGAAAGCATGGCGTGATGTTTGGGGGGCAGGTCAGGGAGTTGGCCCGATTAAAAAGGAGCTGACAGTAAAGGAGATAACAAATGAGCTTCGGGAAGAATATTTAAAAGCTAAAGAAAAAATCGCAAATGAATATCACGAAACCGTCCAGCGAATGAAATAAGGGGGAGAGAGCATGGGGTTAGTAAAAGTAACAAAAGAAAATAGTATCGCTTATATTTCAATGAACCGGCCGGATAAGCGGAATGCCTTATCCATCGAACTTGTAAATGACGTAATTGCAGCCCTAAAAGATGCAGATGAGGATCAAGCAATTCGTGCTGTCATTTTATCAGGTGAGGGAAAAGGGTTTTCAGCTGGCGGTGATTTAGAAACACTTCACACCTTAAATGAATCCGCTTCCATTATGAAGTATATGAGGCGGGCGCTCGAAGTCGTCCAGATAATCCGTAAGATGGATACGTATGTTGTTGCGGCTGTGAATGGCTTTGCTGCTGGAGCTGGGTTTAGTATTGCAATGGCGGCAGACTTTATTGTAGCGGAGAGCAAAGCAACATTCATTAGCAGCTTTTCAAATATTGCACTGATTCCCGACCTTGGGCTGATGAAGGCCTTAACAGATAATGTCCCGCGTCCGCTTGTAAAAGAATGGCTTTCTTCAGCAAAACCTGTATCTGCGGATGAACTGAAAGCTTGGGGGCTTGTTAATCATGTTGCCAAAGAAAATCTAATGGAGGAAGCAACTGAGTATGCCCAATTTATTGTAGATGGTCCTCCGCTTGCGAATCGGTTTGTGAAGCATTTCGTGAACCATGCTGAGCAGCTGAATTATGAAACGAGTGATCTACAAGAAACAGCAATTCAAACACTGCTCCTCCAATCTGAAGATAATAAAGAAGGGATTGCAGCGTTTTTTGAAAAGCGAAAACCAAACTTTAAAGGTAATTGAGGCGAAAGGTGTTGATGTAAATGTTAGAAGAATATGGTTTACGACTTATTCGGCTTGACTTGCCATTTCGCCTGAACCATGTGAATTGCTTCCTTGCAGAAGGAGTGGATGGCTATAAAGTCATTGACGTTGGTCTTCATAATAAGGAGACGGTGAAACGTTGGGAAGAAGAGCTTGCGGGCAAAGAGGTCACTGATTTGATTATTACCCATTATCATCCAGATCATTACGGGTATGCGGGAGCTTTTCAAGAGAAGTATGGGCCCCAGGTGTCCATGTCCCAAATCGATGCGGAAAATGGGCTGTACAGCTGGGAAGAAGGATTGCTCAGCGAACTCGGGAAATATTATACGTTATCCGGAATACCGGAACAAGTTGCGCGGCAGATGATTGAGAATACGGAAGAATTTGTCCCAAGGGTACAACCATATCCGACCGTTGGGCATTATTTAGTAGAAGGGGAAAAGCTTGTTCTCGGAAAATATGAATATGAAGTTATTTTTACACCGGGTCACTCGGAAGGACTTGTCACCTTTTATAATAAGGAAAAAAATGCACTTCTCAGCACGGATCATATTTTACCGAAGATTACACCAAACATTTCCCACTGGTTCCATGGTGACCCGAATCCGCTCGCGAGTTACTTCGATTCTTTGGATAAAATTGCTGCACTTGAGGTCGACTTTGTTATCCCTTCACATGGGAAACCTTTTCATGACGGGCACTTGCGGGTGCTTGAATTAAAAGCACATCACGACGAAAGACTCGCTGCTTTGCACGAAATTATTCAAACAGGCTGCACGGTTTACGAGGCATGCGAAAAGCTTTTCAATAAACAATTAAATATCCATGAAACACGGTTCGCTATCGGTGAAACCCTCGCTCACCTAGAATATCTCCGCCTAAATGGAGAATGCATAAGGGAACTACAAGGGGGAGTTTATGTATATCGAAGTTGAGTCACAACTATTTTAATATAGAAGAAAACAAGAATAATATTGCTGATCAGTGCCGGAAATATATGGAGACTCCAGCAAAAGGGCGACTAAGCACATTCAAGTCCTGTGGCGGGCACCGACATTAGAACGCTCTGTTCGTCGGCCGGCATAGTGAGACCCACGGGCCGATAGCCTTTACCCGCCAAGATACTCAACGTATATTTCCGGAGCGGCAGATGCTCTTATAGTAATTTTTCAGCTTTATACGATATTTTTTCCCTTTCATTCAATTTGTTAGAAGTAAGAAAATAATGATAAGATAGAAGACGATAGAAGTAATGAATGGGAGGATAACGATGATTAATAACTTGCAAGATACAGTCGCATTAAATAATGGAGTGAAGATGCCTGGATTCGGACTCGGTGTATTTAAAGTAGAAGACGGTGATACTGTAATTAATGCCGTTAGGGATGCGCTATCTGTCGGTTACCGTCTGATTGACACTGCGAGCGTTTATGGAAATGAAGAAGGTGTCGGACAGGCAATTAAGGATTCCGGAATCCCTCGGGATGAAATTTTCGTTACATCTAAAGTTTGGAACGATCAACAAGGATACGAATCTACATTGCAAGCTTTCGATGAATCTTTGGAAAAGTTAGGACTCGATTATCTTGACCTTTATCTTATTCACTGGCCAGTATCAGGGAAATTTAAAGATACATGGAGAGCACTCGAAAAGCTTTACCGGGATAAAAAGGTGCGAGCTATCGGTGTCAGTAACTTCCATGTCCATCATCTGGAAGAGCTGCTAAAAGATGCAGAAGTGAAACCGGTAGTGAACCAGATTGAATTCCACCCACATCTGACACAACGTGATGTATTAGCTTTCTGTAAAGAAAATGATATTCAAATGCAAGCATGGTCTCCACTCAAAAAGGGTCGTATTTTCGATGAGCCATTACTTGTTGATATTGCCGAAAAGTATGGAAAAACAGTACCCCAAGTACTTTTACGTTGGGATTTGGACCAGGATGTTATGACAATTCCAAAATCGATTAATAAAAACAGAATGATTGAAAATGCGGATATCTTTGATTTCAAGCTTACTGCAGAAGAAGTGGAACAAATTGCTGGCATGAACAAAAATGAACGTACCGGTTCCAATCCAGATGATTTCTAAGGTAATGGCATGCGAAAAATTACTGTTTTGTTAGTTAGTTCTGTCTTTCTTTTAACAGGATGTTTTAACCCTGCATCGGTTTCTGTTGTGGAGGATATGTACGGACAGGCACTAATGGAAAATGAAGCAGCTGTGGCAGCTTATTTCAGTGAAGAATTTTTAAGCGAGCATCCGATTGAGGAACTAGTAGAAGAACTGGCGGCTCAAGTCCGTAGTGTAGAGGGCGTTAAACTCTTAAACGCAATTGAACTTACTCGCAAACGATTGAATCCCGAAATTGTGGAAGAATTGGACGAGATGTATGAAGAACGCTGGCATTACGTTGTGAACGATGCAGGTGGAGAAGATATCATGACCTGGGTCGTCCTGAAAACATCGAGCCAATACGAAATTGTCGAAGCCGAAAAAGTTACCAACGAATATTACAATGAATCTATAAAGTGAAACTTCATTCAGTGGGGAATTCCTTTCCCCCCACTGAATGTTAGTTGAACAGAATCAGGTATTTACGGACTGTATCTCCCCCACCTTAACATTTTGGTTTCCCCTTTTGTTTAGAGGTGGGGGTATTACAGACCGTTAATACGTGATAAAAAACTAGTCAAGCCTCAACCAAGTATATCAGGGCCGCCGGAACGAAGTAGTAAGATACTCGTTCTGGCGGTCCTTTCTCATTCCGGGGTAATGTTAACTTCCTGTCCGGCATAGGATATATAAATCGCCGCTATCATGGAGGGAGTAACTATGGAAATTATAAATAAAGTTCGAGCGTACCGCGAAGAAGAAAGTCGTTTACGGTGGGAAGGAACGTTTGCCGAGTATCTTGAGATTGTCAAAGAGAGACCCCATGTCGCTCAATCTGCTCACTCCCGTATATATAATATGATTAAAGATAAAGGATTCACCGAAGAAAATGGCAGGAAAACCTATCATTTTTTCGGGGATGATATATTCGGATTAGAAGAGGCGATTGAGCGGCTCGTGGAGGAGTATTTTCACCCGGCAGCTAAGCGTTTGGATGTTAGAAAACGAATTTTATTACTAATGGGTCCAGTGAGTGGCGGAAAGTCTACGATTGTAACCCTGTTAAAACGTGGATTGGAAGAATATACCCGTACAGATGCAGGTGCTGTTTATGCGATTAAAGGATGTCCAATGCATGAAGATCCGCTCCATTTAATTCCGCCACATCTGCGTAAAGATTTCCAGGATGAATATGGTATCCGTATTGAAGGGAGCTTGTCTCCACTCAATACGATGCGACTTGAGAAAGAATATGATGGACGAATTGAAGATGTACGTGTGGAACGAATCTTTTTCTCAGAAGATAAACGGACTGGGATTGGGACATTCAGTCCATCCGATCCGAAATCCCAGGATATTGCCGATTTAACCGGAAGCATCGACTTTTCAACGATTGCGGAATACGGGTCGGAATCCGATCCGCGGGCATATCGCTTTGACGGTGAATTGAATAAGGCAAACCGTGGAATGATGGAGTTTCAGGAGATATTGAAGTCTGATGAGAAATTTTTATGGCACTTACTATCGTTAACACAGGAAGGGAATTTTAAGGCGGGAAGATTCGCATTAATCTCGGCGGATGAGATGATCATAGCCCACTCGAATGAGACGGAGTACCGCTCATTTATTGCCAATAAAAAGAACGAAGCGCTTCATTCAAGAATCATCGTCATGCCAATCCCGTATAATCTCCGAGTGAGTGAAGAAGAAAAGATTTATGAAAAGATGATCATGGAAAGCGATATAGCGGATGTTCATATTGCTCCGCACGCATTAAGGGTTGCAGCCATTTTTTCCATACTGACTCGTTTGAAGGATTCGAAAAAGCAGGGAATCGATCTCGTGAAGAAAATGCGTCTTTATGATGGAGAAAATGTTGAAGGATTTAACCAAGTTGATATTGAAGAGCTCGGGCGTGAGCATCAAGATGAAGGGATGTCCGGAATTGATCCGCGCTATGTAATCAACAGAATCTCTTCTGCCATCATCCGTAAAGAAGTTCCGTCAATTAATGCGTTAGATGTACTTCGTTCCTTGAAAGATGGGCTTGATCAACATCCAGCGATTTCGAGGGAAGATGCGGAGAAATATATGAATTACATTGCTGTCGCCAGGAAGGAATACGATGAAATCGCAAAAAATGAAGTCCAGAAAGCATTTGTCTATTCTTATGAAGAATCAGCGAAATCTTTGCTTGATAACTATCTCGATAATGTCGAGGCCTATTGTAACAAGAATAAGCTGCGTGACCCATTGACAGGAGAAGAGATGAACCCAGATGAAAAGCTCATGCGATCGATTGAGGAGCAGATTGGAATTTCGGAAAATGCGAAGAAAGCCTTCCGTGAAGAAATTTTAATTCGTTTATCTGCCTATGCACGTAAAGGAAAACGATTTGATTATAGTTCGCATGAACGGCTCCGGGAAGCGATTCAGAAAAAATTGTTCGCAGACTTAAAAGACGTCGTGAAAATAACAACAACCTCCCAGACACCGGATGAAAATCAGCTGAAAAAAGTGAATGAAGTCATCGCGAGACTCATTGATGAATACGGCTATAACTCTACCTCTGCCAACGAACTGCTCCGATATGTCGGGAGCCTACTGAACCGTTAAGATTAAACTCTCATTCAGCGTAAGTGTTTTAAACGTTCAATTATTCCGAAACTCTAATCGCCGTTCAGTTTCCCGGCGAACGGATGCTTTCCGTGGGCACGGCCTTAACCTCGACGCACAGGACGTGCTAATGCAGACGTTGCTACAGGACGTGGCGATCTAAGTATGCCTCGGAAAAAGTTCGCTTCCTGCGGGGTCTTCGGACACGTGCTATTCCCGCAGGAGTCACCGTGCGCCGGTGCGAGAGGTGTCTGGACTGCGGACCTCCAGTTGAAAGCTGCACTTACGCTGAATGAGAGTGATATTTTTTGGATATGAAAGTTGGGTTATGGGGGGAAGCAATTGATCCTGAAGATGAATAGGATATAACAAGCAGTATTCATTTTGAAAGGGATATGAAGGAGGAGAAAGATGGGAGAAAAGCCAAATAAGCAGCAATTTATCGTTTCCAAGGAAAATTGGTCTCTCCATCGTAAAGGCAATCAGGATCAGCAACGTCATTTAGAAAAGGTCCGGGAAGCTATAAAAAACAACCTACCCGATTTAATCAGTCAGGAGAACATTATTCTTTCTGATGGTAAGAAGGTTGTAAAAATTCCAATCCGCTCCCTGGATGAATATAAAATCCGTTATAACCATGATAAAACAAAACATGTCGGCCAAGGGGATGGAGAGAGTCAGGTCGGTGATGTGATCGCCCGCTCAGGAAGTGAGGATGGAAAAGGCGGCGGGGAGAAACCAGGTGATCAGCCGGGAGAAGATTTTTATGAGATGGAGGTCTCCCTCGCTGATATTGAAGCTGCATTATTAAAAGAGCTGGAACTGCCGAACTTAGCGGAAAAAGAAACGGGAGAAATGGTAACGGAGAATATTGAGTTCAATGATATTCGAAAAAAAGGTCTCATGGGGAATATCGATAAGAAACGGACGATTTTATCTGCTTTGAAGCGGAATGCAACAGAAGGCGAGGCAAGTATCACGCCGATTCATCCGGATGATTTACGTTTTAAAACCTGGAATGAAGAAGTGAAGCATGAATCGAAAGCGGTAGTCCTTGCGATGATGGATACAAGTGCGTCTATGGGAACATTTGAAAAGTATATGGCGCGCAGTTTCTTTTTCTGGATGAACCGCTTTTTAATTAAAAAATATCAGACGGTTGAATTTGAATTCATTGCGCACCATACGATGGCAAAAGTTGTGTCAAAGGATGACTTTTTTTCCAAGGGGGAGAGCGGTGGGACGATTTGTTCCTCCGCCTATATAAAAGCACTGGAATTGATTGAAGAGAAGTATCCGCCGTCCCGTTATAATATTTATCCGATTCATTTTTCGGACGGGGAGAATATCACATCAGATAATGTAAAGTGTCTGCAATTGGTTGATGAGTTACTGGATGTGTCGCAAATGTTCGGTTACGGGGAGGTAAATAGCTATAACCGTTATTCAACATTGATGAATACGTACCAGACGATAAAACATCCGAACTTCCGCTATTACCAGCTTCGGGAGAAACAAGATGTGTATCCCGCACTAAAAACCTTTTTCTCACGGGTGAAGACGAGGGAGGGGTCTCGTTGATAGAGAGTAAGGAATTGGAATATGCAATCCAGGAGATTACGGAAATTGCAGAAGGTTTCGGACTCGATTTTTACCCGATGCGTTATGAAGTTTGTCCGGCAGATATTATATATACCTTTGGCGCTTATGGGATGCCGACTCGTTTTAGTCACTGGAGCTTTGGTAAACAGTTTCATAAAATGAAGCTCCAATATGACCTCGGTTTAAGTAAAATTTATGAGCTTGTTATCAATTCTGATCCTTGTTACGCTTTTTTACTTGATACAAACTCACTTGTACAAAATAAAATGATAATTGCTCATGTTCTCGCCCACTGCGACTTTTTCAAGAACAATGTCAGGTTCTCTAATACACGCCGGGACATGGTGGAGAGTATGACTACGACAGCAGAGCGAATCGCAGCCTACGAGATGCGGTACGGCAAAAAAGAGGTCGAGGATTTCCTCGACCGGGTGCTCGCCATTCAGGAGCATATCGACCCGTCCTTGATGCGTGGGGAACAAGATTATGAAGAGGTAGAAACAAAACCAGAGCGAAAGCCTACACCCTATGATGATTTATGGGGACTAGATGAAGTAGAAAAAGAAAAGCCTATTGTTAGAAGGGAACGGAAGAAATTTCCGCCAAAGCCTGAAAAGGATTTACTTTATTTTATCGAACAGCATAGCCGGGAACTCGAGGACTGGCAGCGTGATATTTTAACGATGCTCCGGGAAGAGATGCTCTATTTCTGGCCGCAGCTTGAGACGAAAATCATGAATGAGGGCTGGGCATCGTATTGGCATCAGCGCATCATGCGCGAGCTTGACTTAACGAGCGCCGATACGATTGAATATGCAACATTAAATGCGGGAGTCCTGCAACCTTCTCGCACATCGATCAACCCGTATTATTTAGGAGTCAAAATGTTTGAAGATATTGAGGAAAGGTACAACAACCCGACGGAGAAGATGCTTGCCCGCGGTGTGAAACCTGGAAGCGGACGGGAGAAAATCTTTGAAGTTCGTGAAATAGAATCAGATATTTCCTTCATCCGCAATTATTTAACAAAGGAAATTGTGGAGCGCGAGGATATGTATCTGTTTGAGAAAAAGGGAAGGGATTACCGGGTTTCTACAAAGGAATATGAACAAGTCCGCGATCAACTTATTTCTATGCGGGTCAATGGTGGATTTCCATATATCACAGTAGTGGATGGCGACTATAACCGGAACGGAGAGCTATACCTTATGCACCATTACGAGGGAACCGAACTTGACCTACCTTATCTTGAACATGTATTACCTTATATTTATGAACTTTGGGGCAGACCTGTCCATCTTGAAACGATTGTAGAAGACCGTGATATCCGCTTCAGTTGCCACGGCGAAGATGTTAAAAAGAAATTTTTATAAAGTGTTATTGTCAGTCAAGCCGGATTGCGAGATATGCAATTTCCGGCTTTGACTGTTCTGTTTTTGTGGTATAAGAAACTATAAAATAAAAATGCTATGATTACTATCGATCATCTTACTTTAAAGGGAAAACAACTGGGTTTATTTTCCCATCAGCATGTTCATCTTACTTTAAAGGGAAAACAACTAGGGTTTATTCTCCCATCAGCACGTTCACTTACTTCAAAGGGAAACAACAGAGGTTTATTCTCCCATCAGCATGTTCACCTTACATCAAAGGGAAAACAACTGAGGTTTATTCTCCCATCAGCATGTTCACCTTACATCAAAGGGAAAACAACTGAGGTTTATTTTCCCATCAGCATGTTCACCTTACTTTAAAGGGAAAACAACTAGGGTTTATTCTCCCATCATCACGTTCACCTTACTTCAATCGGAAAACAACTGGGGTTTATTTTCCCATTAGCATATTCTTCTTACTTTAATAGGAAAACAACTAGGGAACTATTTTCCCATTAGGGCGCTTGCCCTTTGTGTGGTATAATAATCCCCAACATTTAGGCAGGGGGAGAAGGCAATGCGAGTTCAAGATATATATAATAATTTACCTACATTGGAAACAGAACGGCTTCGGTTAAGAAAAGTAAGATCAACGGACTTGCAAGCGATGAATGCTTACGGCGGTGATGCAGAAGTGAGCAAGTTTGTAACGTGGGAACGGCATCAATCCCTTCAAGATACAGAGGCTTTTTTAAATTTTGTACTAGGGAGGTATGAAAAAGGGGAAATTGCTCCGTGGGCGATTGAATATAAGCCAAATAGCGAAATGATTGGTACCATCGACTTTGTTAATTGGAAACCGGCTAGCAGGGTAGCTGAAATCGGCTATGTGCTCCATCGTGATTATTGGGGGAAAGGGCTTATGACCGAAGCTGTGAAGCGTGTCATCCAATTCGGTTTCGAACAAATGAATCTCGTCCGTATCGAAGCAGTATGCTTGCCGGAAAATGTCGGCTCCTACCGTGTTATGGAAAAGGCGGGATTACAATACGAAGGGACACTCCGGAAAGCACGAGTAATCAAGGGGAGAAATCGAGATATTAAAATGTATGCTATCATTCGTTAACTGTTTCAAGTGGAAAAAGAACTGGAGGCTGGGACATAAATCCATTAAGGCTAGTCCCAGCTACATTATAATTCCTTTAAGTACCAGCAATCACATGCATTATGTTCTGAGCCAGAGAGCGGTTTTTTAAGCTTTACAAAACCAAACTTTTCATATAAATGGTTTGCTGCGGAAAGGGATTTGAATGTCTCCAAATAGCATTGGGTGTAATGTTTGCTAGCAAATTCCAGCGCTGTTTGCATCAGTTTTTTTGCGAAACCTCGTCCTTGTGCAACTGGTGCAAGATAGAGCTTCTGAAGTTCCGCCACACCAACGTGGTTGCCAAAGGGGCCAATACCAATGCCGCCAAGTACCTCATCGTTTTCATCAACAACAACCCAATAATTTGCATTTGGCTCCGTTTGATAAAATTGGTAAAGCTCACCAAGGTGAGGGTCAAAATAAGCGGTTCCCGGAATATTTAAGTTCTCGGACTCGAGTGATTGCTTAATGATTGCTTCAATTTTTTTATTGTCTTTTGCCTGGATGGTGCGAATCTGCATAATTAACTCCTTTGCTTTTTTTCTTTAAAGAAATCATACAATGATCGAAGTGTCTTCGCATCAAGTTCCATATCATTTTCATAGGCATACTTTACAGCATATCCTAGGGCGAGTGTCATTCCGCCGGCAATACTTCCGCCAGCAACAGAACCTGCACCTGGTACGAATTTAACGACTTGTCGGAACAATGTTTTTCCGATATTCCCGGTAATTGTCGCTAAGATTAATTCCTTTGCTTTCGCTTTTGATAGAGGCTTTTCATATAATGTAGCAAGCCTTACCATCAGTCCAACCTGGATACCAGTTAAAGGTACAAAGTCAGAACCAGGAATCGGCGCAGCTCCAACAGCTGTTGCTGAACCGGCTGCTGTGAGAATCCATTTATTTGCTGTTGACGCTTTTTCCTTGATTAGCCGCGCAAATTGGACTTCTTTATGCTTTTTTTGCAGGATATCCAAAATCTCATTACGCAGTTTGTCGATATTCTCTCCAGTCCTTGAGGAAATAGGCACCACCTTGGACCGGGAACCCGTATGCTTTTTAATATAATTGACGAGTTCTGGAATATCGTCTGCTGCATCAATTTTATTTAGGACGAAAAGGATGTCTTTATTTGCTTTTCGAATGATTTCAAAGGATCGTAATTCCCCTTCAGAGAGGACCGTTCCTGCTGCGTTTAGAAAAAAGAGCACGACATCCGCTTCTTTATAAAATTTTAATGTTTCTTCCGAGTGCTTTGCTTCAATATCATCTAAACCAGGGGTATCGACAAAGATGATTTTATCACGGTATACATAGCGGTCGATTCCTGTTGTTTCGCCAGGTCTTGCGCCGACCTCGGCAACTTCATCACCAATCAGCTGATTAATGGTGGATGACTTACCCGTGTTTACATCACCGATCATTGCAAACAAAATCTCTTTCTCAAGTTCTGCATTGACCTTTTTTGTTTCATGTTCAAATGCTTGGTTAAAATCTTTTTCATTGTATTGCTGCAAGCAAATCACACTCCTTTGTATTATTTTATCACGTATTAACGGTCTGTAATACCCCTTCCTCTAAACATGAGGGAAGTCCAAGATGTGAAGGTGGGGTAAACAGTCCGTAAATACCTGATTCTGTTCAACTAACATTCAGTGGGGAGAGAAGGGATTCCCCACTGAGTGAAGTTTCACTTTATCACGTATTAACGGTCTATAATACCCCCTCCTCTAAACATGAGGGAAACCCAATATGTGAAGTAGGGGTAAACAGTCCGTAAATACCTGATCTGTTCAACTAACATTCAGCGGGGGTGGTAAGGGAACCCCCACTGTATGAAGTTTCACTTTATCAGACAATTAACTTTTTTGATAGAAAATATCTTTTCTTGTCGAATGCTCTATTCAGGTTTAAACTGGATGTACTATTGTTGAGAGGAGAGTAATAGTGAAAATTATCGATACCCATTGTGATGCCCTATTAAAATTGCAACATACGAAAAGACGTATTGATTGTGATACACCGCTTAACTTTCGCACATCTCCAGAACTGGAAACAAATATGCTGCGCTTAAAAAAGGGTGGAGTACGTGTACAATTTTTCGCTATATTTATTTACCCTGATATACCAACTGATGAACAATGGCAGCATGCGCTGGAACAGGCTGATATGTTCCATTCGGAAATTATCGGGAAAAATCCCGAAATGAAGCATATTAGAAGTTTTACCGAAATTGATAATTTAAAACCAGGGGAAATTGGTGCCGTTCTTACACTCGAAGGTGCTGAGTGCATCGGGAATGATTTGACGAAGCTGAGAACGCTTTACCGGCTTGGAGTATTATCCGTTGGACTAACATGGAATTATGCCAACCTTTGTGCTGATGGGGCAGGGGAAGCGCGCGGGGCTGGGCTGACTGCATTTGGAAAAGAGGTTGTTGCACTTAATAATGAGAACCGGATACTAACGGATGTTTCCCATTTATCTGATCAAGCTTTCTGGGATGTGTTGGAACATGCCGATTATCCATTTGCGAGCCATTCCAATGCCAGATCAATCTGTAATCATCCGCGTAATCTTCCGGATGAAGCGATACAAGCGCTGATTGGAAAAGGCGGTTTTATCCATATAGTTTTCAATCCGCCATTTATCCGGGAAAATAGTGAAGAAGCATCAATCTTGGACTTGATCAGGCATATTGATCATATCTGCTCCCTTGGTGGTGAGAAATATCTTGGCTTTGGCTCGGATTTTGACGGAATCAGCAGCTTTGTCGATCGTCTCTCTCATGCTGGTGAATACCAGAATTTAATCAACGAACTACTTAAATCCTACCCGGAAGAAATCGTTAAGGGATTTGCCTATGATAACTTCATGAATCATACTAAAAAAATAGAAGCTCATGGGTAATCCCCTCGAGCTTCTATAATTTTTGTCCATAATATTTATCAATGGAAAAGCCGCGTCCAAGAATTTCAGAAGCATTCAGGAAGATGACGAATGCATTCGGTGTTTCTTTTTGCAAGATTTTCTTTAATTCGACAGCCTCATGTTGTTCTGTCACACAAAGCAGCATTGTTTTATCCTCGTTAGAATAACCGCCGACTGTACGGACTTTTGTTAGTCCCCGGTCAATTTCCTCTCTAATGATCTGCTGAATCTTTTCTTCTTCCTCACTAATGATAAGGATAAGTTTCGTTGCAGATGTACGCAGTTGTACAAAGTCGATTGCCTTGCTTGATATGAAAATTGTCATCAAAGCGAACAATGTTAGTTCGAGACTGAAGACGAATATGGAAGTAGTGACAACGAGACCATCAACGATTAATTGAGCATAGCCATCCGACAGATTCGTGAAGCGTTTCATAATTTGCGCGAGAGCAGCCGTCCCACCGGTAGAGCCATTTCCTTTATAAACAATTCCCAACCCAACGCCGAGAAGGAGCCCGCCATAAATGGCACCAAGTAAAGGGTTAGTAACCGTAATCGCGATATCTTGAGTCAAATAGATGATAAAAGGGACCCAAAATGTTCCGACCAACGTTTTTAACCCGAAGTCACTTCCCATCGTAAGCCAGCCAATTAGGAAAATTGGGATGTTGATTACAAATTGGGTCAGACCAGGACTGAGTTCGTACATTTCAAAAAGTAAAGTAGCTACCCCAGAAATTCCTCCGGCGGCAAGCTTTGCGGGTAGTAAGAACATATTGTACGTTACCCCGACAATAGTTGCCCCGAGAATAATATAGAAATACTGAATAAGTTGATTTTGATTTTGCATCAAAGTGTTTCCTTTCTAAATTATTATGACCGTATCTACTTTACCATTCACAGGCTAAGGCGTAAATAGTTGAAGGAAAGAAATAAAAAATCTCCAGCACAAAGGCGGCTGGAGAGTATATATCTTATTGATTTACTTTTGCTTTTTGTGTTACTGGTATGTTCCAGTTGAATGGATCTTCAAGTTTACCGTACTGGATTCCAGTTATCGTATCATATATTTTCTTAGAGAGTTCACCGGTTTCTCCGTTGTTGATAGGATAATCTTTACCATCCCAGCAAAGCAAACCAATCGGTGAAATAACTGCTGCTGTTCCAGAGCCAAATGCTTCTTCCAACGTTCCATCCGCGTGGGCATCTGCAAGTTCCTGCATGCTCACTCTTCGTTCAGATACTGGGATGTTCCAATGTTGGAGCAATTGAAGAACAGAATCACGGGTAACTCCAGGTAAAATACTGCCATTTAACGCAGGTGTAATGACTTCACCATTAATTTTGAAGAAGACGTTCATACTGCCGACTTCCTCAATATATTTCCTGTCGACCCCATCAAGCCAAAGTACCTGGGAATAGCCGTCTTTTGCTACATCCTCCTGACCTTTTAGCCCTGCTGCATAGTTTCCACCTGTCTTAGCCTCACCTGTTCCGCCTTTAACAGCACGGACAAATTTACTTTCCACTGCGATTTTCACGGGATTGATACCTTCTTTGTAATAGGAACCAACTGGTGAAAGAATGATGATGAATTTATAATTTCGGGATGGTGCGACACCTAGAAATGGTTCTGTTGCAATGATAAACGGGCGAATATAGAGGGAAGTACCATCTGCACCCGGCACCCAATCCTTATCGATTTCAACTAGTTTTATTAAAGCTTGCAAGACAAATTCTTCGTCAATTTCTGGAATAACAAGCCGTTCATTGGATTTATTCATGCGTTCAAAGTTTTTTGTAGGTCGGAACAGCTGGACCTCACCTGATTCGGTACGGAATGCTTTTAATCCTTCAAATACGGACTGGCCGTAATGGAATATCATTGCAGAAGGATCAATCGAAAGCGGCTGATATGGTTGAATTTTAGCATTATGCCATCCAAGCTCATCGGAATAATCCATTACAAACATGTGATCCGTAAAGGCTCTGCCAAATTCTAATTGATCAGTCATAGGTTTTTCCTTAGGTGCTGTATTTTTCTCGACTTGTATTGACTGTACTTCCATATCTCTATCTCCTTATTCAACAAAGTTTCCCTTAATGATAAGCGATTTTTCTGATTTTAGCAAGAGAATTTTTTGATTCTTTATTTTTTTGTGTTAACGTGGAAGTGTTATTTAGGCGTTCAATCGCAGTTTATATTTATTCGATAAAAAAATCACTGTTTTATCATCATCCAGTTGAACACATAACTCCCTGAATAAAGTTGCGTTTTATGCTAAAGTAAGGTTATCCAACCTTCGTAGCATGAAACAGTGGATTACTATCAATCAGCGTAAGTGCGCCCAACTTTTACCTGGAGGTCCGCAGTCCAGACACCTCTCGCTTTCCGCGGGCGGCCGGCAAGCCTCCTCGCGCTATCGCGCTGCGGGGTCTCGCCAGGCCTTTCCTCCCGCAGGAGTCTCGAGGTTTCTGGACTGCTCCGAGGGGAAAGCCAAATTTGGAACACTATTTTTGATTTTAGGAATAGAACGCTGATCTTAGGGTGATAGTTTCCATTCATAATAATCGTCCTTACCAGTTCAGTTGCCCGGCGGACGGTGACTCCTGCGGGAAAGCGGAGACGATGAGACCCCGCAGGAAGTGCCTTTCTTCCGAGGAGGCTCAGCGCGGAGCCCGCGGAAAGCATCCGTCCGCCGGGAAACTGAACGGCGATTAGAGCGCTAAATTAAATAAACGAGCAAAACACTTATGCTGAATGAAAGTAATTGGCAGGTTTGTAATTTGATTTTTAAGGTGTGAAAGTTGATTAAGATTAGCTTATTGATTTGAAGGGAGAACGAATGGTGATTAAGACGATTATATTTGACTTGGATGATACCTTACTCTGGGATGAGAAGAGTGTGCAAGATGCATTTGAAGCAACATGTAAGATGGCACAGGAAAAATATGACCTGGACTCCCTGGAACTGGAGAAACGTGTTCGGGCAAATGCACGAGAAATTTATGCATCTTATCCTACATATGAATTTACCCAAATGATTGGGATTAACCCATTTGAAGGCTTATGGGGGGAGTTTCCGGATGAAGGCGGCATGTTCCCGGAACTTTATAAGCTAGTCCCGGGGTACCGGAAAGAAGCCTGGACAAGGGGATTGAGCGACCTTGGAATTGATGACGCAAAACTTGGAGCAGAACTTGGTGAAGCATTCCCTGCCAACAGAAAGAAAACGGCAGCCCTCTATGACGATACATTACAGTTACTCGATGCTTTGAAAGGGAAATACCAACTTGTTTTATTAACAAATGGTTCGCCAGCTCTGCAAAATATTAAACTTGATTTGACACCGGTTCTTGTGCCGTATTTTGAACAGATTGTAATTTCCGGAGCTTTTGGCAAAGGAAAGCCGGATGTGGCAATATTTGAGCATGTATTGGAGCTTGTGCAGAAAGAGAAAGAAGAGGTTATCATGGTTGGTGATAACTTGAACACGGATATACTCGGTGCGTTACAAACGGGGATCACATCCATCTGGATCAACCGCAAAGATACGAAACCCGGTCAAGTTCAACCAGATCACGAAATCAACGCACTTATGGACCTTGTTCCGCTATTGGAGAAATTAAATAAATAAACGTTCACACATCAGCTTGGATATAACTATAATGGACTAGTTGTATCCTTGCTTTTTTATTTCTGAAAAATGTTTAAGGAATTGTCGAAAATGTTAAGTTGTCCGCATTTTATGACTCTTTTCTATACATAAAAACAAATTTATACATTGAACTATTTGAAAGTTAGTCATATAATTATTCGAAAATGAAAGGTGGAGAGGGAATGTCAAAGGATCTAAGAATTAAAAGTCAGGCATTTGATGGAAAAACGCGTGCACCGAACCGGGCGATGCTTCGTGCGGTAGGTTTAACCGATGAAGATTTCAAAAAACCGATGGTCGGGGTTGCTGATACAGAAAGTGATGTCACACCATGTAACGTACACCTCGGAGCATTAGCTAAAGAAGCAAGAGAGGGTGTTCGGGAAGCAGGAGCAGTTCCGTTCTTATTCCATACGATTACCGTTTCAGACGGAATATCCATGGGAACACAAGGGATGCGCTACTCGCTTCCAAGCCGGGAAATTATTGCAGACTCGATTGAAACAGTTGTAGGAGCGGAAAATATGGACGGACTTGTCGCGTTTGGAGGATGTGACAAGAACATTCCAGGATGTATGATCGCAATAGCAAATGCGGAAATCCCATCTGTTTTCGTGTATGGAGGTACGATTGCACCAGGCAACCTGAACGGAAAAGACATTGACCTCGTATCTGTTTTTGAAGGTGTTGGAAAAAATAATAAAGGGGATGTCAGTGACGAGGAGCTAAAACAGATTGAATGTGCTGCGTGTCCGGGAGCTGGTTCCTGTGGCGGAATGTATACTGCCAACACGATGGCATCAGCAGTTGAAGCGCTCGGTATGAGTTTACCAGGTAGCTCTTCCCATCCTGCAGTATCGAAAGAGAAAGGAATCGACTCGAAGGAAGCAGGACGAGCTGTATATAATTTGATTGAAAAACGGATTTACCCGAAAGACATTATGACGAAAGAAGCATTCGAAAATGCAATTACAATCGTTATGGCACTTGGTGGCTCAACGAACGCAATTCTCCACTTACTTGCGATTGCTCATGCGATTGAAGTCGACCTTACGATTGATGATTTCGCACGTATTCAGAAAAAAGTACCTCATCTTGCCGACTTGAAACCGAGCGGAAGATTTGTATTTCAGGATTTATATAACGTGGGCGGTGTACAGGCAGTAATGAAGTTGCTTCTTGAAAATGGTTATCTGCACGGAGATTGTCTCACCGTAACTGGAAAAACATTAGCGGAAAATTTAAAAGATGTTCCAGATTTGGCAGAAGGACAAGAGGTTATTATGCCACTAGACAATCCAAAGCGAAAAGACGGACCATTAGTCGTCCTAAAAGGGAATCTCTCTCCAGAAGGTTCGGTTGCGAAATTGTCAGGAGTTAAAGTAAAACAACATACTGGTCCAGCACGTGTATTTAACACGGAAGAAGAGGCAACTCAAGCCGTAATGGACGATAAAATTAAAGAAGGTGACGTACTAATTATCCGTTATGTAGGACCAAAAGGCGGTCCAGGAATGCCGGAGATGCTATCGCTATCTAGTATTCTAGTTGGGAAAGGCCTCGGTGAAAAAGTTGCTCTCTTAACGGATGGACGTTTCTCAGGAGGTACTCATGGGCTTGTAGTTGGTCACATTGCGCCAGAAGCACAAGTTGGTGGACCAATTGCGCTAGTTGAAGAAGGCGATTCCGTCACAGTTGATACGGTGAACATGGAGCTTACGTTCGAAGTGAGCGAAGAAGAACTTGAGGCCCGTCGCAACAAGTGGGTTGCACCACCTCTTTACAAAAAAGGTGCACTAGGGAAATACGCACATAATGTTACAAGTGCCTCTCGAGGTGCCGTTACCGATTACTTAAATAGATAACCCACCTGAAAATGATCCGGGAATTCCCGGATCATTTTTTTCGTATTGGGGGACAGAGGGTCAGAGCACTTCTCCCATGTGGGACAAGTGCTCTGTCCTAGGCCACTGAAAAAGTCCCCTTAAAACAGCTAACAAAAGTGATTTGTTAGCTGTTCTGTTTTATAATCAATGTAATACTTATGAAAGTAGCGGGTGATTGCATGTTACAAACACAAGAGAGCCTTTCGTTTAGTCCATATAAAAGCCTTTATGACATAGTAGTAGAGGAAGATCACGAGTTACGCCAAATCAATGACTTGGTTGACTTTTCCTTTATTTATAAGGAGTTGGAGGATAACTATTGTCTTACCAACGGAAGGAATGCAATTTGCCCTATCCGAATGTTTAAGTATATTTTATTAAAGCGTATGTATAAATTGTCCGATGCGGACGTCGTTAATCGTTCTAAATACGATATGTCTTTTAAGTATTTCCTTGGGATGGATCCAGAAGAACCTGTTATTGATCCGAGTTCTTTAACTCATTTTCGTAAGCTACGATTGAAAGATATTAATCTACTCGATTTATTGATCGAAAAAACAACTGAAATCGCAATAGAACATGGGCTGATTGAAATTAAAGCAGCCTTAATTGTCGATTCTACACACTCCCATTCCCGCTATCGTTCCAGGTCTGCGGCTCAATATTTAAATGAGCAGGCGAAAGCTGTCCGAAAAGCAACCTATGAATTTGATGAATCGCTCAAAGAAAAATACCCAGAAAAGCCAGCCGAGAATGATGTGAAAGAGTCTGTAGCCTATTGCGAAAAATTAATCGATGTCATCGAAAAAGAGGAAGAAATTCGTGAAATTCCAGCAGTCCAAGAAAAAATGAACTACTTGAAAGAGGTAGTAGTAGATTGCAAAGAGGGAGCAGAAGTTTCTAACGATCCCGATGCCCGAATCGGTCATAAATCCGAAGACACGAGTTTCTTTGGTTACAAAACACATCTAGCCATGACAAAAGAACGTTTAATCGTTGCCGCAAAAGTTACCTCTGGTGAGAAAAGTGATGGAAAGTACTTAGAAGAGTTAGTAGAAAAAAGTGAACAAGCCGGATTGGAAGTCGAAGCAGTAATTGGGGATACAGCCTATTCTGGGAAAGATAATTTAATTCTAGCCAAGGAAAAGGAATTTCAATTGGTTTCGAAACTTCACCCGATCCTTACAAATGAACGAAAAGATACAGGGTTTGAATTTAATAAGGATGCCGATTTGTATGTTTGTCCTGCGGGTCATTTAGCTACTGGGAAAAGGACCACAAAAAGAAAAGACAGGAATTCAGAAGTCCAGTACCGATTTGATATCGAGAAGTGTAAGGTCTGTCCACTGCGCGAGGGATGTTACAAAGAAGGTGCCAAATCAAAAACATACACGGTGACCTTAAAGTCTACGGAGCACAAGGAACAGGAAGCATTCCAAGAAACAGAAGTGTTCCAAGAATTAGCTCGAGATCGTTATATGATTGAAGCTAAAAATAGTGAATTAAAAAATCGACACGGGTACGATAAAGCCACTGACTCGGGTCTATTTGGCATGGAGATACAAGGAGCGACCACGATATTCGCGGTAAATTTAAAGAGAATCATGAAGCTAATAAACCAAAAATAAGGGGAATATTAGCCAAAAAAGAGAGCTTTTTATGAAAATACCACATAAAAAAGCTCTCTTTTTTTATTTCGCCCTAACTTTCACTAAAAAACAGGAGTTTTTCAGTGGCCTCGCTCTGTCCCTCTGTCCCGTTTTATTTTTTTATCAGAAAAAAATAAAATATTTTTTAAAAATATAAAAGTTGATTGAATCAATAATGTAAGCGCAATCAAAGTGTTTGATTTATCAAAAGTGTCGAATAACTTTACAAAAAGCTGTTGACCTTTTAAAAAATACGTTGTATGATAAACGGCAACATCATAAAGCACAACCGCTTAAGGCATGAAGCCGAGCGAAATGGAATTAATAGTGCACAATGAAATACTAAATCTAATACTTAAAAATCGATGACGAGAATAAAGGAACATGGTCCTGGTACTCACAGAGATCTGGGGTTGCTGGAAGCCCAGAAGTACCAATTGTTCTGACATCATCTCCGAGTGCCCAGCTGAACGATCTTGCTTTAAAAGATTCATTAAGCTGTGCCAGGTGCATCCTATTGCACCTGTTATCCAATCAAGCTGCTATTAGCTTGATGAGACAGTATCCGTAAGGGTGCTGTGAATATGGGTGGTACCGTGAAGAGTAGACGCTTTTCTCCCCAGTATACATGCAAGTAGGCGTGTTGTGGGGTGAATAGCGTCTTTTTTAATATTAAAATATCTAATTCTTTAAAAAATAAGGGAGGTATACGAATGGCGGTTGAAGCTAGGCAGAAGACGGAAGCAGGAAAGGAGTTCGTGACGGGGGCTGATTTACTCATTGAAGCCCTGGTGGAAGCAAAAGTCGAAAAAGTTTTTGGGTATCCAGGCGGTGCAGTATTACCGATTTATGACGCGATGTTCCGCCACGAATTTCCCTTTGAACACATACTCTGCCGCCATGAGCAAGGCTCCATCCATGCAGCAGAAGGGTATGCAAGAGTAACAGGAAAGCCGGGAGTAGTCGTTGCAACGTCAGGTCCTGGAGCGACTAACCTGATCACAGGAATTACGGATGCGATGATGGATTCCTTGCCACTAGTTATCATTACGGGGCAAGTCGCGCAAGGAGTGATTGGAACAGATGCTTTCCAAGAAGCAGATGTATTAGGTCTTACAACCCCAATTACGAAATACAATTATCAAATCCAGGATGCAAAGGAATTACCACGAGTCATCAATGAAGCATTCTACATTGCAACAACAGGACGTCCAGGGCCGGTTCTCATCGATATTCCGAAAAATATCTCAGCAGAACTGACTGTCCGGAATGAGAGCAACGCGATTGAATTACCAGGCTACCAGCCGAATGTTAAACCGAATGCATTACAGCTGCAGAAGTTAGCAAGCTTGCTTGAAAAAGCGGAACGACCAGTCCTCTTGGCAGGAGCAGGCGTGTTACTTTCAGACGGAGCAACATATTTACAGGAATTTGTCGAAAAATATGAACTTCCAGTTGTAAATACCTTACTTGGACTTGGAAGTTTCCCTGGCGAACATGAGCTATTCCTTGGAATGGGCGGGATGCATGGAACATACACTGCGAACATGGCGATTTATGAAGCGGACTTTCTTATCAATATCGGAGCAAGGTTTGATGATCGTTTAACCGGAAAAGTCGCAAACTTCGCACCAGGGGCAAAAGTTGCACATATTGACATTGACCCGGCAGAAATTGGGAAAATTATCCGCACAGACGTACCGATTGTAGGTGACGCGAAAACAGCCTTACAAGCATTACTCGCTATGGATATTAAAAAACCGGAAACGACAGAGTGGGTAACGCGACTGATGGAAAACAAAGTCAACTACCCATATTGGTATAACCGGAGCGAGAAGCAGGTTTCTCCGCAATGGCTGATTGAACAAATCTGTGAAAAGTCAAAAGGAGAAGCAATTGTCGCGACGGATGTTGGACAGCATCAAATGTGGGCCGCGCAGTTCTATGCTTTTAATAAGCCGCATAATTGGCTTACGTCCGGCGGGTTAGGGACGATGGGCTTCGGCTTACCAGCAGCGATCGGTGCACAGCTCGGTAGACCAGATGATTTAGTTGTGGCGATTGTCGGTGACGGCGGCATTCAGATGACCATCCAGGAACTAGCTGTTATCCATGAACGTAATTTGCCGGTTAAAGTATTTATCGTGAATAATGAAGCACTTGGAATGGTAAGGCAGTGGCAGGAGGAGTTTCATGGCGAGCGTTATTCCAGTTCATTATTAACTCAAAATCCAGACTTTTTGAAAATAGCAGAAGGTTACGGTATCCGTAGCGTGCTCGTCGATAAAGAAAAAGATGTGCCAGGTGTACTGGAAGAGGTTTTCGCCCATGACGGTCCAGTACTTGTTGATTTCAGAATTCATTGGAAAGAAAAAGTATTTCCAATGGTGGCACCTGGAAAAGGTATTAACGAAATGGTGGGGGTGAAGCCGTGAAGCGGATTATAAGTTGTACCGTTCAAAATCGCGGTGGAGTTTTAAATAGAATTACCGGAATGTTTTCAAAGCGACATTTCAATATCGAAAGCATTACCGTTGGCGAATCAGAAACAGAAGGAATGGCGAAAATGACTTTCGTCGTTAATGTGGAAGATGAGCATAAGCTTGAACAGCTGACGAAACAGCTTCACAAACAAATTGACGTTATTAAAGTATCCGATATTACAGAGAAATCTGTCGTTGCTCGCGAACTAGCATTAGTGAAAGTGACAGCGACCAGCCAATTGCGAGCTGAAATACAAGGACTGATTGATCCATTCCGTGGGACGGTTGTTGATATCAGTAAGGAAACGATGACCATCCAAGTAACTGGAAAAACAGATAAGATTGACGCGTTCATCTTGTTATTAAAACCATTCGGTATTAAAGAAATTGCTAGAACAGGAGTAACAGCATTACTTAGAGGCCAACAAGCGAAACCATATGTGGCTGAAGTAAGCTCACTTACAATATAAAAAAACAAATCAAATCAGGAGAGGGAGATTTAAAAATGGCAAAAGTATTATACGAAAAGGACATCAATAATCAAGTATTAGAAGGGAAAAAAGTTGCAGTTGTAGGATACGGTTCCCAAGGTCATGCACATGCACAAAACTTACGTGACAGCGGATATGAAGTAGTGATTGGATTACGTAAAGGTAAATCCCAGGAGCAAGCGGAAGAAGATGGATTCAACGTATTCCCGGTTGAAGAAGCAGTAAAACAGGCAGACGTTGTTATGGTTTTACTTCCAGATGAAACGCAGCAAAAAGTATATGAAGCAAGCATTAAAGAAAACTTGAAACCCGGCAGCGCGTTAGCATTCGCTCATGGATTCAACATCCATTATTCACAAATCGTTCCACCACAAGACGTTGACGTGTTCCTAGTTGCTCCAAAAGGACCGGGTCACTTAGTTAGAAGAACATATGAAGAAGGTGCAGGTGTACCAGCATTATACGGAGTGTATCAGGACGTAACTGGTAAAGCGAAAGATGTTGCCCTTGCGTATGCACAAGGAATTGGAGCTGCTCGCGCTGGAGTACTAGAAACTTCCTTCCAAGAAGAAACGGAAACAGATCTATTTGGAGAACAGGCAGTTCTTTGCGGTGGGGTAACAAGCTTAATCAAAGCTGGATTTGAAACGCTAACGGAAGCGGGATACCAACCAGAAGTTGCGTACTTTGAGTGTCTCCATGAAATGAAACTAATCGTTGACTTGCTCTATGAAGGTGGACTCGAGAACATGCGTTATTCCATTTCTGACACAGCACAGTGGGGTGACTTCGTATCTGGAGAACGCGTCATCAATGACGAAACGAAAGAGCGTATGCAAGAAATCCTAAAAGAAGTTCAAAACGGTGCATTCGCTAAAGGCTGGATTCTTGAAAACCAGGCAGGACGCCCGCAGTTCAATGCAATCAACCGCGCGGAAAATAATCATCCGATTGAAAAAGTTGGAAGGGAGTTACGTGACCTGATGCCGTTTGTTAAACAGCCTATTCAAGAAAAACAAAAGGATGTGAAAGAATATGTCCAGAATTAAAATATTTGATACAACACTACGAGACGGCGAACAGTCACCTGGAGTAAATCTAAATAAATTAGAAAAATTAGAGATCGCTAAACAACTTGAACGTCTTGGTGTAGACCGGATAGAAGCAGGATTTCCTGCTTCTTCCAAAGGTGAATTCGAGGCAGTGAAAGAAATTGCGGACACGATTGAAACAACATCTGTAATTGCCTTAGCAAGAACCGTAAAATCGGATATAGATGCAGCTTGGGAAGCTTTAAAAGGAGCTAAAAAGCCAGCAATTCATATGTTCTTGGCAACCTCACCAATCCATATGGAATATAAATTACGTAAAACCCCAGAAGAAGTAATCGAAACCTCGGTTGAAATGGTTCGCTATGCAAAGCGGAAATTTACGGAAGTGCAATGGTCAGCTGAAGACGCATCCCGTTCCGACTTGAATTTCTTAGCAGAAATCATTGAAAAAGTGATCGATGCTGGGGCAACGGTCGTAAATCTTCCAGATACGGTAGGCTATGCGACGCCAGAAGAATACGGGAAAATGTTCAAGTATATGAAGGATAACGTGCCAAATATTGATCAAGTAAGCCTGTCTTGTCATTGTCATGATGATCTTGGAATGGCAGTAGCGAACTCGATTGCAGCGGTAGAGAATGGTGCAACCCAGGTGGAAGGTGCAATTAATGGTATCGGCGAACGGGCAGGGAACGCGGCATTGGAAGAAGTAGCTGTCGCACTGAAAGTCCGTTCTGACTTTTACCCTTATGAAACAAGACTTGTCTTAAATGAAATTAAACGGACGAGTGACCTTGTGGCGAAGTTAACTGGAATGCATGTTCAGGCAAATAAGGCAATTGTCGGACGAAATGCCTATAGTCATGAATCAGGCATCCACCAAGACGGTGTACTAAAAAATGTGGAAACATACGAAATCATCACGCCAGCAATGGTTGGAGTCCAAGAAGCGAATACGTTATTCCTTGGTAAACACTCCGGCAGACATGCATTTAAAGAGAAAATACAGGAGTTTGGTGTCGAATTATCGGATACAGAGCTACAACAGGCTTTCAAGAAGTTTAAAGCATTAACCGATCATAATAAAGAAGTGACGGATGATGATATTTACACGATTATTATGGAAATCAAAACAGACTCAGATGAAATGAATAAATACGAGATAGAAAGTTTCCAAGTGTACTATGGGACAGAAAATTCACCAACCGCAGTTGTGCGGTTGATATCACCAGATAAAGAACAATTTGAAGCGGCGTTAACAGGAAATGGGAGTGTGGAAGCACTTTACAAAGCGATTGAAAGTTTAATTGGAGAAGAATTGAAACTCATCGATTACCAATTAAATTCAGTTGGCGGCGGACAAGACGCATTGGCAGAAGCGTACGTCCAATTGAGTGTGAATGGTGAGGTAATGAATGGTCGCAGCTCAAATCAGGACGTATTAATGGCATCAGCCAACGCATATATTAATGCGGTAAACCGCTATTTCTTAAAACATAGCCCGGTGAACCAGAAACGAGCAGTCAGCCACTAAAGTAAGAAAAAAGAGTATGTAAACTACAGGAAGGGGAACCAATCATGAAAAAACAAATTACTTTGCTTCCAGGTGACGGTATCGGTCCAGAAATTATGGAGAGTGCGAAAGAAGTATTACAAGTCATTGCTGAAGAGTTCAATCATGACTTTATATTTCATGAACATGCTATTGGTGGAAATGCAGTTGACGCCTATGGTGAGCCCCTCCCGGAAGAGACATTGAAAGCTGCTGAAGAAGGCGATGCAATATTACTCGGTGCGGTAGGTGGCCCAAAATGGGAAAACCATCCGGTGTATCAGCGACCTGAACAGGGGCTGCTCAAAATCCGTAAGAGCTTGGGTTTATTTGCAAACTTACGCCCGATTAAATTAATCCCTGCGTTAATTCATGCCTCACCATTAAAAGAGGAGATTGTGGCAGCAAGTGATATTGTCATTATCCGTGAATTGACCGGGGGATTATATTTCGGAAAACCAAGTGAACGCCGGAATAACGGGAATTCTGTAGTAGATACTCTAAGCTATGAACGCTACGAAATGGAGCGGATTATTGAAAAAGGCTTCGAAACAGCAATGTCCCGCAGAAAGCATCTGACATCTGTTGATAAAGCCAATGTGCTTGAATCCAGTAGAATGTGGCGAGAAATTGTAGAAGAAAAGGCAAAAAATTATCCGGAAGTGACGGTAGAGCATGTACTTGTCGATGCTGCAGCCATGAAGTTAATTACAAACCCAGCCTCCTTTGACACGATTGTGACGGAAAATTTATTTGGTGATATCTTAAGCGATGAAGCATCTGTCATTACTGGTTCATTAGGTATGTTGCCATCAGCGAGTGTCAGGGAAGATGGATTAGGGTTATATGAACCAATCCATGGTTCTGCACCTGATATTGCTGGTAAAGGAATTGCTAATCCATTAGGGATGATTTTGTCTGCAAGCTTTATGCTAAGAGATTCATTCGGACTCGAAGTGGAAGCAAATGCAATGGAACAAGCAGTGAATGAAGCTTTAGAGCAAGGCTATCATACAGCAGATCTGGACTTGAAAGATGGAACTTTAGTTTCGACGAAGGAAATGACGGATGTTGTAATAGGCAGTCTATCTGCACGAAGTATTTCAGACGATATTTGTTATATGTATGTGTAAGAGTGTATTCAAAAGGGAGGATAAAAAGGACCGAGGTCGGCTAAGTTCGCGATCGTCTTTGCAACGCCGGCACTAGCACGTCCTGTGCGTCGAAGTTCGAGGCGGCGAAAGTTCCCGGCACCGGAATGTACGTTTTAAGTACATGAGGAGCGGAAACGCGAGCAAACGAGCTTCTCGCGTGTGTGGTGAGTTCTACATTGTCCACAGGACGTGGACGGTTTTAGTAGAACCTTCTCTTTCTCGGAGTGTCCTTTTTACCGGACTTTTTGAATATCCCCCTATAAGAGAAAACGTAAGAGGTGAGGAAGATGGGAAAGCCGAAAACAATTATTGAAAAAGTTTGGGAACAGCATGTCGTTCATCGAGAAGAAGGGAAGCCTGATCTTTTATATATTGACCAGCATTTAGTGCACGAGGTAACATCTCCTCAAGCTTTTGAAGGTCTGCGCCTTGCAAATCGCAAGGTCCGTAGACCGGATTTAACCTACGCGACGATGGACCATAACGTACCAACAAAAAATAGGGATGTCGTGAAAGATGAAATCTCCCGTAAGCAAATGGAAACACTACGCAAGAATTGCGAGGATTTCGGAATCAAGCTTGCGGATATGTTTCACCCGGATCAGGGAATTGTGCATGTCATCGGTCCACAACTTGGTCTAACGCAGCCAGGTAAAACAATTGTCTGCGGGGACAGTCATACATCTACGCACGGTGCCTTTGGAGCACTTGCTTTCGGAATTGGTACAAGTGAAGTGGAGCATGTTCTTGCAACACAAACAATCTGGCAAGACCGCCCGAAAACATTGAATGTAAAAGTTGAAGGCGATCTCGGGCCAGGTGTTACAGCAAAGGACCTTATTTTAGCGATTATCGCAAAATTTGGTGTCCGCTTCGGTACAGGTTATGTAATGGAATATACTGGTGAGGCAATACGTAAACTATCTATGGAAGAACGGATGACGATTTGTAATATGTCAATTGAAGGTGGTGCGAGAGCTGGTTTAATCAGTCCGGATGAGACAACTGTTGAATTCTTAAGAGGCAGAGAGTATGTTCCGAAAGATGAAGAGTTTGATAGAGTAAGTGAGGAATGGCTTGCCTTAGCAACCGACGAAGGAGCAGTTTACGACCATACGGTTACAATCAATGCAGCAGAAGTTGAACCACAGGTCACTTGGGGAACAAACCCAGGAATGGGGGTTCCAGTTAGTGGTGCAACCCCACGTGTTGCGGAATCGGATAACCCGTACGAGGTAGAACGTGCGCTAGAATATATGGGACTTGAAGAAAATCAGCCGATTACCTCCATTGAAATCGATCATGTCTTTATTGGTTCTTGTACGAACTCGCGCCTTAGCGATTTGAAGAAAGCGGCGGCGATTGTAGAAGGGAAACAAGTAAAAGACACGATTAAAGCAATTGTTGTTCCAGGATCCTTCAGCGTTAAGCTTCAAGCTGAAAAAGAAGGCATTGATAAAATATTCAAAGAGGCAGGTTTTGAATGGCGTGACTCCGGTTGTAGTATGTGTCTAGGAATGAACGATGATATCGTCCCGGTCGGTGGCCGTTGTGCATCCACTTCTAACCGTAACTTTGAAGGAAGACAGGGGAACGGCGCACGAACGCACCTTGTTAGTCCGGAGATGGCTGCAGCAGCTGCTATTGAAGGTCGTTTTGTCGATGTCCGTCATTTTGCAGGTGTAGCGCAATAGGAAGGGAGATATTATAATGGAAGCAATTGAACAGCATGAAGGATTGGTTTACCCACTAAACCGCGCCAATATTGACACCGATCAAATAATCCCAAAGCAATTTTTAAAGCGGATTGAACGAACAGGCTTTGGTCAATTCCTCTTTTATAATTGGCGTTTTAACGAAGATGGAAGCTTAAGAGAAGATTTTAGTATGAATGATCCGAAATATGAAGGAGCATCTATCTTACTTGCCGGAGAGAATTTCGGTTGTGGTTCTTCAAGAGAACATGCACCATGGGCGCTTGAAGATTATGGTTTCAAAGTGATCATCGCTCCGAGCTTTGCTGATATATTCTACAATAATGCGCTGAAGAATGGAATTATCCTTATCAAGCTGGATGAAGCGCAAATAAAAGAGTGGCAGAATCAGTCGGAAGATGGCGAATTGAAGTTGAGTGTGGATTTGCTAAATCAGACGATTACAGATGAAGCCGGTATAGTTGTTGGATTTGAAATTCCAGCCTATCATAAAGAAAAGCTAATCAATGGCTGGGATGACATAGCTCTAACTTTATTAATGGAAGAAAAGATTTCAGAGTTTGAAAATGGTGCCCAAGCTTAATCAAGAGATAGAATTGGAAAAAATAGAGTAGTAACGTAAAGTGAAACTTCATTCAGTGGGGGTTTCCTTACCTTCCCACTGAATGTTAGTTGAACAGAATCAGGTATTTACGGACTGTAAATCCCCGCTTCATATACTGGGTTTCCCTCATGTTTAGAGATGGGGATATTACAGACCGTTAATACGTGATAAAGGAAGATATGGAAGATTGTAAATGTATATAGAAGGAAACTGATAATAAGGAGTGTGGCTTTCTTTGGGGATTTAGTAGGAGATTTATTAACTGGTGAGAAAATTTATCAAGCATGGAAGCGGTTGGCACCGATCGTGCATCGAACACCATTGCTTACCTCCCATACAATTGATGATATGGTTGGCAGAAAAGTGTATTGCAAGATGGAGAATCAGCAAAAGACAGGTGCCTTTAAGTTTCGCGGGGCAACATTCAAGCTCATGCAACTGACGAAAGAAGAATTGCAAAGAGGTGTAATAACCGCTTCAGCTGGTAATCATGCACAGGGAGTTGCCTATGCAGCAAGAAAGCTCGGCGCCAATGCAAAGATTTTCATGCCTGAAGGAACCCCGCTTGCTAAAGTACATGCAACAAGAAATTACGGAGCAGATGTTGTACTTACTGGTGAAAGTTTCCAAGAGGCTTATCAAGCATCGATGGAATATGAAAAGGAAAGCGGAAGTGTATATGTCCATCCCTTTGATGACTATGATGTGATGACAGGACAAGGAACGATTGCTATGGAGCTGCTGCGGCAAGAAGACCGGATTGACACTGTCTTTGTACCAATTGGCGGCGGCGGTCTCATTGCTGGAATTGCAGTTGCCTGTAAACACATCAACCGTAATATCCAAGTAATCGGTGTCCAAGCAAGCGGGGCAGATGCAATGTATCAGAGCTACCATTCGAAAGAGATGCGGCATTCGACCGAGGTAAACACGCTTGCAGACGGAATTGCTGTAAAAGAACCTGGGAAATCAACATTTCCGATCATTAGAGATTATGTTGATGATATTGTTACAGTTACCGATGAACAGATTGCTGCAAGTATTTTATTTATGCTGGAACGGAATAAAACCCTTACGGAAGGTGCGGGAGCGACTGCATTAGCTGGATTATTCGCTTATCATAAAGAGATTCCGAGCAGGCACACTGGTGTCATTGTAAGTGGCGGAAACTTCGATATTAAACGAATGGCCGAAATACAAGATCTGGCAGAAGGTTTTTTTCCCGTTGAGGTAAAGGAAAAGGAACAAATGGCTTATTAACATGAAGTGAAAAATATAAAGTGAAACTTCATTCAGTGGGGGTTTCTTTCCTTCCTCCACTGAATGTTAGTTGAACAGAATCGGGTATTTACGGACTGTATAACCCCCACCTTAGCATTTTGGTTTACCCTCTTATTTAGAGATGGGGGTACTACAGACCGTTAATACGTGATAAAAATACGCAAATCCGAACAATTCGAAGTGTCATTTTCCAATGATCGAGATAATTGTTCGGATTTATTTTTATTTAGGCTGAATGAAGGCTTAACTGTACCATTACTATAATAGGAAATGGTTATTACAGATGCATTTCGGTGGGAAATGAAATACATAAAAAGGAAAGAAACAATTGAAAAGAACATTCGTTATCTAGTCTCAAAGAGCAATTTCCAACGTTTTTAGTAAAGAAATAAACTATTCCATATTTAGGCGGAGTGATAAGAAAGGTTATCCTAGCAAGGCTTTTTATCTTTTGTTGCTGAGTTTTGGAAAAATACTGGAATTAAATTGATTTTATAATATTGCTTTTTTCAAATAATTCCATTATAATCACATTACTATAATTTTTCACTACTATTACGAAAGTTACAGAGGTGCTAATATTATGTAACAAAAGCCAAAAATGAACTCTTTTTCTTGTATCAGCTGAATGATGATTCAGAAGGAATGAAAAATAGTTGCAAAAATTGTTAAAAATGATAAAATAATATACAACTAAATCAAAATTGTCTGAACTTTACGATATTACGTGTGATTGAAAAGCCCTTAGAAGGACATCTATTCATTAGAAATTTGCTACGTAAGAGGGGATAAATTTGAGCAGAAAACTACTGGAAATAGAAAATCTAACCACTTCATTCCAAATCGGTGATGCGTACTATGCTGCAGTGGATGATGTGTCATTAACCGTTAATAGAAATGAAGTTTTAGGAGTTGTTGGTGAATCCGGTTCGGGAAAGAGTGCACTGGCATTTTCCATAATGAGATTACATAATCGTGCAAAGATTGAAGGAAAAATACAACTTGAAGGAATTGATTTGGCAAAAGCGTCAACGAGTGATTTGAATAAGCTTCGCGGGGATAAACTTTCCATGATATTCCAAGACCCGTTAACTGCACTTAATCCATTAATGGAAATTGGTGCACAAATCGATGAAACGCTCATTCTCCATCGACCGAAAATGTCAAAACAAGAACGCTATGATCGCGTGATTGAATTATTGGATTTAGTAGGCATTACAGGACCGGAATACGTCTACCAGCAATATCCACATGAACTTTCGGGGGGAATGAGGCAGCGTGTCATCATCGCTATTGCGATTGCGAACAAACCGCAATTACTTATAGCTGACGAGCCGACAACAGCGCTCGATGTGACCATTCAAGCGCAAATACTTGATTTGATTCGGGAATTGCGGGATGAAATGGACGCAGGAATTATCTTAATTACCCATGACCTCGGTGTTGTTGCAGAAATGGCAGACCGTGTTGCTGTCATGTATGCAGGTCAAATTGTGGAAATCGCTGATGTACATACATTATTTGAAAACCCTTTACACCCATATACAAGATCATTACTTAATTCGGTACCAACTGAAGGGCAAGATAGGCTTCACGTCATTCAAGGAATTGTACCAGGCTTACAACACTTACCTCGAACAGGTTGTCGCTTTGCCGCACGGATTCCATGGATTGATGAATCTGTTCATGAAGAAAACCCGTTATTACATGAAGTGACACCAGGGCATTTCGTCCGCTGCACTTGTCACAGTTATTTCTACTTCCCAGAAAAAGGTAAGGAGGAAATCACACATGGCGATACTTGATGTTAGCGGATTAAAAGTACATTTCCCGATTAAAGGTGGAATATTCAATCGTACAATCGGGCATATCAAAGCCGTTGATGATGTCTCCTTCTCGATCGAGCAAGGTAAAACATATGGGCTTGTAGGTGAATCTGGTTCAGGTAAATCGACGACTGGAAGAGCAATTGTTGGATTAGAGAACATCACAGCCGGCAAAATCCTTTTCGAAGGAGAAGATATCACCTCACGAGAAAGTAAAACAAAAGATATGAGAAAAGATATTCAGATGATTTTCCAAGATCCGTATTCATCATTGAATCCGCGTAAAAGAGTACGCGATATTATTGCAGAACCACTACGAAACTATGAAAAATTAACAAAAAATGAAGAAAAGCAACGAGTATATGAATTATTAGAATTAGTAGGGTTGAACCCGGAAAGTATATGGAAATTCCCACACCAATTCTCTGGTGGACAAAGACAGCGAATCGGAGTTGCACGGGCAATCGCTTTAAAACCGAAGCTGATTATTGCAGATGAACCGGTTTCTGCACTTGATGTATCCGTACAAGCACAGGTGTTGAACTTTATGCAGGATATTCAAAAAGAACTTGATTTAACGTATTTATTTATTAGCCATGACTTAGGTGTCGTTGAGCATATGTGTGATGAAATCGCAATCATGTATAGGGGACGCTACGTTGAACAAGGTACACGTGAAGATATATTTGAAAATCCGCAGCATATTTACACAAAGCGGCTCATTGCGGCAATTCCGGATATTAATCCGCGTAACAGGGATGCACAATATGCATTTCGCCAAGAAGTGAAGAAAGAGTATGAAGACTCATTCGATGACTACTTCGATGCGGAAGGGTTAGCGTATAACTTACAGAATATCTCTGAAACCCATAGAGTCGCATTACCGGAGAGAGGTTGATTCGATATGTGGAAATTTATCGTTAGAAGACTATTAATCACATTCCCGCAAATTGTATTACTAAGTATATTAATCTTCTTAATGGCGCAGTTTATGCCTGGTGATGCATTAACTGGAATGCTAGATCCGAACGTGGATCAATCAACCATTCAAGAGCAGCGTGAAAGAATGGGGCTAAACGATCCATGGCATATTAAATATGCAAATTGGATTAGTGGTGTAGTACAAGGGGATTTAGGGAAATCCTTCCGTTTTAAAATGGATGTGTCCGAACTTATTTCCCAACGAATGCAAAATACGCTACTACTTGGAATTGTTACATTAATATTTACATATCTCTTAGCAATACCTTTAGGAATTACCAGTGGGCGTTATAATGATACGTTACTGGACCAAGCGATAACAGGCTATACGTACGTTGGTTTTGCTACACCATTATTTATATTCGGGCTTATTATGTTATTTGTTTTTGGTTATCAATTAGGATGGTTTCCGACAAGTGGAAGTGTTGCACCTGGCATGGTTCCGGGCACATTCGAGTACTGGGTAAGTAAATTAAAACACGTGATGTTACCAGCGCTTTCCATGGCATTAATCCAAACGGTATCAACGGTCCAATATTTAAGAAGCGAAATCGTTGATACGAAGCAGAAAGATTTTATTATTACCGCAAGAGCGAAAGGGGCTTCTGAATCCCGGGTCTATAATAGGCATATTTTTAGAAACTCATTACTGCCGATTGCAGCATTTATCGGTTGGGAGATTACGACTCTTATTGTTGGAACAGTATTTATTGAACGTATATTCAGTTATCCTGGTATGGGCCTACTGTTTTTAGAGTCTATTAATATGCGTGATTACAGTGTAGTAACTGCACTCGTCTTATTATTTGGTATTGCACAGATCTTAGGTGCTCTGCTATCGGATATTATTTTAAGCATTGTTGACCCGCGTATTCGCATAAAATAGAAGTCGAACAACTCTGAGGTGAATATAAAATGGAAATAAAAAATGTTCAGATGGAGGCAGCGAAGGCGGAGAACCCTACTGCACTCCGGATACTCTGGCGCGAGATATTTAGGGATAAACTAGCATTAATTTCATTAATATTTTTAGTATTAGTCACAGCCTTAGTATATGGAATTTCAATTGTCCTGGATCAAGATGATATTGTTAAAGTAGATTTGTTCGCGATCCACCAACCGCCCAATGATGAGTTTATATTAGGAACGGATTACGGGGGGCGTGATGTGTTTGGGCAACTTATTATCGGAACTCGAAATTCCCTGACGATTGGTTTTCTAGTGACGTTAATGAGTGGAATAATCGGAATTGTCTTTGGTCTCGTTTCCGGTTATTTTGGCGGACATGTCGATAACGTGATGATGCGTATTTTGGATTTTTTCAATGTCCTTCCTTTCCTGATGATCGTTATTGTGTTTGTTTCACTTGTTCCAAAGTATAATACGCTCACGTTCTCGTTAATTATGACAATATTTTTATGGATGGGAATCGCCAGATTGATCCGGTCAAAAGCTTTGCAGGAAAAAGAACTTGATTATGTACAGGCATCGAGAACTCTCGGTTCATCGCATTTTAAAATCATATTCAAAGAAGTGATGCCGAATATCACTTCACTTATCGTCGTAACGATGACGCTTAATTTGGCTGCGAATATTGGGATTGAATCCGGATTGTCCTTCTTAGGATTTGGTTTACCCGAAAGTACGCCAAGTTTAGGTACACTATTAAGTTATGCAACGAATCCGCAAACGCTTGAATCAAGATGGTGGATTTGGATCCCTGCAGCCATCTTGATTCTGCTGCTCATGCTAGCGGTAAGAAACGTTGGCGAAGCATTAAGACGAGCAGCTGATTCAAGGCAGAGAAGAGGATAGCTTTTAAAAAAAATCTTTATTTATTCCATTACTTACATCAATATCAATCCTTGTATTGGTGTTTAGTATAAGCTGTCCGCGCCAATGGGATGGACAGCAAAAAAATAAAAGAATTAAAGGGGAGGTTAAAAGGATGAAGAAGGCAAGCTTTAGTAAATGGCTAGTAGCTATGATGTTACTATTACTCTTAGTACTGGCGGCTTGTAGCGGAGATTCTGATGATGAATCGGGCGATACAGGTACCGGTTCTGATACAGATACTACCGGAGAGGAAACGGATGATGAAGAAGGCACAGAAGATGAAGGTGACGATTCTGCTGAAGGCGGAGACGACGTTTTCTCTATCGATGATTTCGCTACAGAAAAAACAAATGAAGGGGAAGCTATCGAAGGTGGTACGCTGAACTTTGGTTTAGTAGCGTCATCCGTATTTGAAGGAACGCTTAACTTTAACTTCTATTCAGGAGAAGATGATGCAGAGGTTCTTAAATGGTTTGATGAGCCGTTACTCACAATGGATGAGAATTTCTACTATACAAACGACGGTGTTGCCACGTTTGAAACAAACGATGAAGGTGATGTATTCACATTCACAATCCGTGATGATGTTTACTGGCATGACGGTGAGCCTCTAACGGCAGAAGACTGGGTATATGCCTTTGAAGTAATTGGTCACCCAGACTATGACGGAGTTCGTTTCGGTAACATTACGAACGTAGTCGGTGCGAGAGAATATCGTGAGGCAGAAGAGGAAGCGGAAACAAAGTATGCAGCTGAAGCAGGTACAATTGAAGGGCTGAATATTATTGATGATAAGACATTAGAAATCACATTTACACACGCAACACCTTCCTTGCTGGCTGGCGGTATTTGGGAATATGCTTTACCGAAGCATATTTTTGAAGAAATTCCAGTGGCAGAAATGTCTGAATCAGATGCAGTTCGTGTGAATCCAATCGGAATCGGACCGTTTAAAGTCGAGTCTGTTGTTCCTGGAGAGTCTGTAACTTATACAGCGAATGAGGACTACTGGCGAGGTGCACCGAAACTTGATGGTGTGACATTAAAAGTAGTTAGTCCACAAACGATTGCTGAAGCACTCGAAACTGGAGAAATCGACTTAGTTGATAAATTCCCAGCAGACCAATATATTGACGTGCATGATCAGTTAACAAACGTGGAATTCTTAGGTCAAACCGATCTATCCTACACGTATATTGGATTTAAATTAGGTTCATGGGATGCGGAAAACAAACGTGTCCAGATGGATCCGGATTCAAAAGTGGCAGATGTAGAATTACGTCGTGCAATGTGGTATGCAGTGGATAATGAAGCTATTGGCGAACGTTTCTATAATGGATTACGTTGGAATGCAACAACACTTATTCCACCATCACATGGTCTGTTCCATGATCCATCAATTGAAGCGCCAACTTATGATCCAGATGAAGCGAATCGTATTTTAGATGAAGCTGGCTACGAAGATGTAGATGGTGATGGCATACGTGAAACTCCGGACGGGGAAGAGTTAGTACTCAACTTTGCTTCCATGGAAGGTAGTGACGTAGCTGAGCCAATCGCTAACTATTACATCCAAGCTTGGAATGATATTGGAATTAAAGTGGAATTACTTGATGGGCGCTTACAAGAGTTCAACGCATTCTATGACCGTGTAGGGCAAAGCGGTGAAGATGATCCTGAAATCGACATCTATCAAGGAGCCTGGGGAGTAGGTTCTGACGTTGACCCGACTGGTCTATATGGACCGGAAGAATTATTTAACTTCCCTCGTTATGAAAGTGACGAGAACACGCGTCTGTTAGAAGAAGGGGTCTCTGCTGAGGCGCTTGATGATGATTATCGTTTTGAAGTTTACAGCGAATGGCAAGAATTGATGGTGGAAGAGATTCCAGTATTCCCGACGAATTACCGTGCGGAGCTAGTCCCTGTTAATAACCGTGTGGTGAACTACAACATTGAGCCACATATTAATCCATTTATACGACATGAAATTGCTGTAACTCAGGAAGATCCTATATTGCCTTAATAACAGGAACTGCCAGCAATAATAAAAAAGTTCCGAGTATCAATCTGATACTCGGAACTTTTTTTAAATTACCCAACAAGACCTAACTGCTTTAAGCCGTTAAATATTCCTGAGTCGCTCACCGTAGTCGTCCGGTGTGTTGCGTATTGGAAGAGCTCAGGGTCGGCATTCCCCATTGCAAAGCTAGTTCCAACGGTTGAAAACATTTCTTTATCATTCATTCCGTCTCCAAAAGCAATTGTTTCTTCTTTATCGATTCCCAAATGATCAAGAACTTGCTTAATTGCTTTTCCTTTATTTACATTTGTACGAATGACATCGTAAGCATGCTGCATACCAGGAACGTTCACTTGAGAGAGGTGAATGTTTTTATCCGATTGATATGTATTGACTTCTGACTCTTTAAGTTTCATCAATGTCATTCCTAAAATGTTGTCATATTTAGGGGCCACTAGCTCCACATTTATTTTCATTTCAAAAGTTTTAATAAATCCTTGTGCGAAGGGGTCATCGATGGCCGTGAAATAGTTCTCGCCATTCGCATAGAGGACCATTTCATTCTTTTTCTCTTCAGCTGTTTTTCTGAAACGCTCTACTGTTTCTGGTGTGAATGGTTCGTTTACAATTTCTTTCCCTTGAACAATCCCATATGCCCCGTTATAGCCAATTAGGTTCGTAATATTCAGCTCTTCCGTCAGTCCCTTGATTTCATGCAGAGGGCGCCCAGTTGCAATGAATGTATGTATATTTTGCGCTTGCAACTGCTTGATTGCTTCTACGGTAGAGGAAGAGTAGGTATGGTCCGGCATTAATATAGTGCCGTCAATATCTAGAAATACTGCTTTATATCTCATGTTATTCTCCTTTATTACCTATATTCCTATCTTATTATACCATATTTAGTTTCATTTCCATGCATCTTAACGAAAGGATAATATTTCATATGAAATTTCGTCATTCTAATGAATTGACTTTAATTCTCTTTGGATATAGTCTATAATAAGAACTATATCAATATATGGGGTGAAAGCATGGTACAAACAGTTATTTTAGCAGGAATTATTCTTACAGTAGTAACCCTTGTCGTTAACGCTGTTATTCTGCGAGCAAACAAAAGTTCACAGGCCTGCTATTATTTAAGTTTCTTCTTTGTTATCGTAGGTTTGCTACTATTAGCAATTGCTTCCGTAGCTCCAAAAGTTGATCTGCTTGGTGCAGGATTTGGAGGCTGGGGAATTGCATCCTTATTCGCAGCAGCAGTCAGCTTCATGATTACATCGATCCTTGATGCATATCAGAACGTTGAAGCATAAAAAGTTAACAATGTAAAAGCAAAAAACATAAAACATTTCATCGAAGAAATGTTTTATGTTTTTTATTTTAAAGTAAAAATGTTTTCCCGTCGCGTTGTTCAATCTTTCCTTCTTTCATTAATTTCCCTAGTGCGCGTTTAAAAGCAGCCTTGCTTATATTGAATGTTGCGCGGATTTCTTCAGGATCACTCTTATCGTTGAATGGAATAACGCCACCGCTTGCTTCAAGATGCACTAAAATATCTTCTGCATCAAGTGGGATGCTCTCTTTCTTTACTGGACGAAGGGAGATGTTTATCGTGCCATCTTCTTTTACATCGATGACCCGACCAGTTACGAGTTCTCCTAATCGTGGTTCTGTTTTACGTTCCGTGTGATGGATAAACCCACGATAATTATCTTCTGTGAAGACTTCGGAACCTTCTCTACTCGAGTAATAAACTCTCCCGGATACCGTTTTATTTAATAAATGTTCTGGTGCTGCTTCATAATATTCAGCTATAACATTTCCTGTAGCGAGAAGGCCAATGAGACGATTTTTATAATCTAAGTCAAGACGGACAAAAAGCTTGTCTCCTGTCTTTGGCCAAACCGAGCGAAATTTAGGGAGGTCATCACTTGAAATGAGTATCTCTTTAGCGATTCCGATATTGATAAAGACGCCAAGCCTTGGGACGACCTCGACAACTTCTGCCCAGCCATAATTAATGGTCGTTACGGTTGGCAGTGAAGTTGTTGCTGCAATGTTCCCCTTTTTATCACGATAAAGAAATACTTCAACTTCTTCGTTTTCTTCTAATTCTCTATCTGTCTCATTGTGATGAAGAAGGGCTTCACTATCATCCTTTACAAGTACATAGCCGGTTTCGATTTTCCTGAGTACGGTCATCGTTATATGATTACCTAATGGAAGATGCATCTTTCACACTTCTTTCTTTAAGCTTTTGTTCATCCTTTTTGAACATCTATTTTAGCTGTTTTTCTCATCGTATCATAGTACAGAAAAAAGCAGAAGAGATTCATCCTATCCTATACTGTGGTAAAATAGACGGAGGTGACTAAAAAATACTGGAGCGATGAGTTTTGGCTTTATTTATTCAAGTTATTATCCCAATTATGCTAGTCTTTTTATCAGGCTTTATCCTGCAGCGATTACGCCCGATGAGTGTGCGTTCTGTTTCGGCAGTGACGATTTATATTTTGTCACCGGCGCTTGTTTTTATTACATTGTATGATACGGATTTTGACAGTGGTTATTTAGTAATTATTATTTATATGCTCGTTTTATTTGGAATCATGGTTATTTTAAATAAAATTTTAGGTAAAATATTCAAATGGCCAGATAAAACGGAAAGTGCAGCAATCCTTGCGACAGGATTTATGAATTCGGGGAACTACGGGTTGCCGGTTGTTCTCTTTAGTGTCGGAACGGTTGCCCTTCCATATGCCGTATTCATTATGGTTATTCAAGGGTTGATGAATAACTTCTTCGGGATCTATTATGCTTCCCGGGGAAGGGACGGAGTGAAGACGGCATTTCTTAATGTGATGAAAATGCCGACTACATATGCAGCAATACTTGGTGTTGCCTTTCAATATCTGAAGGTACCAATCTCGGAATCGATCCATTCCATGCTCTCGATGGTCGGGGAGGCTTCAATCCCAGTGATGATGGTTGTGCTTGGTATGCAGCTCGGATCTATGACCTCTTTACGTATGAATTGGCAAGTGATTGCTTCCAGTGTAACGCTGAAAATGGTCGGGGCACCAGTTATTGCTTATCTGTTCGTGAAACTGTTTCATATCGATCCACTTGTCGGGGTAGTGTTAATCATTATTTCTGCAATGCCAACTGCAGCAACGACGACGATGTATGCAATTGAGTTCGATAGTGAACCAGAACTCGTTTCAAGTATGACCTTTATAGCGACGGTCGTCAGTGTCATCTCTATTTCCGTCGTATTGAATTTATTGCAATTGTAAAAACAGGTGCAGGAACCGGATGGGGTTGCTAGTAATTCCAGTTATCCAGTGTATTTTATTTTAATTCACTTATGTTAATAAAAGCTAGGATTCTTTTGAATAAGAAAATCCTAGCTTTTTAGATTTCATGTTATTAAATTGAATAATCCGATGCCAATTAAGAGGAGGGATGGGAGTAGGGTGAAGAATTGGATGTCTTCGTATTTCGATAGAAGCAGCCCGATCTTTAATCCGACGATAAGAAAAATCCCACTCATCATTGCGACGAGCCCAGCTGTAAGGAATGCCGAATAGTGCAGCAGACTTGCTGCAAACCCTGCCCCGAAAGCATCGAGTGAGAGCGCCATGCCAAGAAGGATTGCTTCTGGCTTTGAAATTGTTCCGGAACGGTCCAAGTCAGCTTGCTTAGGTGAACGAAACACTTTTTTTACATTTGTAAGCATCGAATTATTTTGGGTTTCTTCTTGTTTTGTTTTATTTTTCCGGATTATATTGTATAAGGTAAAAATACCTAGGGAAATTAGTATTAGTGCCCCAATATTTTCAGAAACAGTTGGTGGAATGATAACTTTTAATCCCTCACCAATTGACATCGCGGCAAAAACGGTAACCCCTGAACAAAGCATAATAATCGTTATTGCAAACATCGGGACGCGGGTTTTCTGAATTCCATAACTTATGCCAACCCCAAGTCCATCAAGACTTACTGCAATAATTAATAAAAATAAACCAGTATAATAAAGCATCGCATCCATTCCTTTTTCATATCTAAAGTATTGTATGAAAATAGAGGAGGGATGTGCGGAGAAAGCTACGTGGTGGAATTCCGACAATTGATAACGTTACCCCCTTTTTTGATTATAAATATGGTGAAATATAACTAGTAATATAGGGGGTTCGACATGCGTGTTGTTTATATTGATGATGAACAGTTAGCCTTAAGTTACCTGAAACGGCAGTTAGTAAAAATAGCAGGAGTTGAAGTAATTGTTCAGTCATTAACCCGCTGGAAGGGAAAAGTTTATTTTACGCGAAGAACCGGATGATATTTTTCTAGATATTGATATGACACCCACTTTGATGCAAAATCAAGCGACCATATTATCGAATGGTATGTGGACATATGAAATAATAACTCAACATTCGCAGTCTGAAACAGTTATGTATTCCTTGGCTATCTAGAGATCCGCAGTCCCGACACCTCTCGCTTTCCGCAGGGGGCTGGTGAGCCTCGACGCATAGGATGTGCTAATGCAGACGTTGCCGCATACGAGAGCGTTCTTAGTCTGCCTTGGGCTGAGCGCTAAGGGGTCCCACATATGCCTTTCCCCCTGCAGGAGTCTCGAGTGTCGGGACTGCTCCGAGGAAAGGCCTAATTTAGAACACTATTTCATATTTTCATCCCATTAGCATGTTCATCTTACTTTAATGGGAAAACAACCGAGTTTTATTTTCCCATTAGCATGTTCATCTTACTTTAATGGGAAAACAACTGGGTTTTATTTTCCCATTAGCGTGTTCATCTTACTTTGATGGGAAAACAATAGGAACTATTTTCCTATTAGGGCGCTTACCTTGCTCTGATAAAGAGCTCCCTAGCCTTTCGGGTAAGTTAAATTTTATACCCATTCGATCGATAAGAAGCCTCCTAACTCTTCGAATTTTACTTTACAGATGTACTGTAGGTATTTGGCTACTCAAAATTCATCCTTGCAATCAATCGATTTTATTTACATTCATTAAATAAAGTTCTATCATAAATAGAAGAGAGACTATAGCTATTAAGGAGGTAGAAAATAAATGGCTTTTGTTATTCTAGAACCATGTCAGTCGGAAAAAGCTGCAGAGTGTGTAAGCGTATGTCCGGTTGATTGTATTGAAGAAGGTCCCGATCAGTTTTATATAGATCCTGATGTATGTATTGACTGTGCAGCTTGTAAAGCGGTGTGCCCAGTTGATGCGATTGAGGAAGAATACGATCTATCACCAGATCAGGAAGTATTCCTCCAGCGCGCAGAAGAATTTTTCGCAAATCGATAATTAGACAAGCCGTATGCAAGGTAAAGAGCATACGGCTGTTTCATATAAGGGGGATTTATTATTCTTCTCGGTGCTCCTGCATCGCTATTTCCTTTGTCTGATGCACCGTTCCTTTTGGGTGCTCTGGAGGTGCATAAATGGAATAAAGGAGTAGAGGCTTTCTTCCGGTATTTATAATGTTATGCCATGTACCGGCTGGAACTAAAATTGCGTCATCCTCACGAACCCGCCGTTCGAATGTTAATTGATTATGCTGGGGCCCCATTTGCACAACTCCGCGTCCATCTTCTATTCGTAAAAACTGGTCTGTATCTGGGTGAATTTCAAGCCCGATGTCTTCTCCCGGCATAATCCGCATCAGGGTGAGCTGGAGATGAGTACCAGTCCAAATTGCCCGCCGGAATGCCCGGTTCCGCTCGGTTGCATGTTCAATATTAAATACGTACGGCTGCCCACCTTGGTCCCCCTGCCTTTCCATATCCTCTTCAGGTAACGGATAATAATCCCTGTCTTCGTCCATATCTGGATAAACCGGTTGTTCATAAGGGTAAGGGTATGGATAGTAGCCTTGAGGATAGTTGGGGTATGGATAGTAACTATGGTACATTTCTATCATTTCCTTTCAATTATACTTTTCTTGTTATCCTATGCAGGCGGTGCCTATTTTGTTTTTCGATAAAGTGAAACTCATTCAGCGGGAGTATCCTTACCTCCCCAACTGAATGTTAGTTGAACAGAATCAGGTATTTACGGCCTGTTTATCCCCGGCCTTTACATAATGGTTTTCCCTCGTGTTTAGGGAAGGGGTATTACAGACCGTTAATACGTGATAAAAACTTTGCGTGAAGGGGGCCAGAATAAAAAGCAATCCGAAAGATAGTCTGAATATGGTATAGTATGTGCAAAGGTATAATCGGAAAAGGGGGATTAGGTCTTGAAGCAGACGATTCGGTGGGCTTTTTTTCTTGTCGGGGTTATGATATTCAGTATGGGAATTACATTAACGATTAATGTGCAACATCTTGGGATCCACCCGTGGGATGTTCTGAATGTTGCATTCTTCCATCATTTTGGCTTATCGATCGGTTCATGGGCGATTATCGTTTCCGGATTACTGATCCTGATTACCCTCATAATGGACCGGGGGTATATTCGGTTAGGGACGTTTTTTAATGCTTTTCTCGTTGGATTATTTGTAGACTTTTATATGTGGCTGGACTTTCTACCCGCAGCTACGAATCGTTGGATAGACATCCTGATTATTTTAGCCGGAATTGTTGTGATGGGTTTCGGTGGTGGTATGTATAATGCTGGTGGAGTCGGTTCTGGTCCGAGGGACGGCTTTATGCTTTCATTGTCGGATAAAACAGGAATCTCAATCAGTCGGGTGCGAATTATCGTGGAGACGCTCATTCTTGTACTTGGTATTGTTGTAGGTGGTCCGGTGTTTATCTTCACTTTCCTGTTCACATTTATCCAAAGCCCAATATTCCAGCAATCTTACCTCTTTTTTAAGTCATTGATTAAAAAGATCGAAGGGAAATTAGATGGGGAAGCTCGAGTCCCTGTAAAGAAAGAATTGAGCTGATTTCGTTGTATACTCAAGGCAAATCTTACTGGAAGATGGGAAAATGTTTAACTGCCTTTAAACGCGATTGATGGGTGGGGATTCCGTTCGCTTGAGAGAGCAGTCAAATTGTCCAGTATTTATCTGTCAATAAAAAATGTGGGCCAACTTTTAAGCGACCCACATTTTTCTATAGGTGATAATCTTCCAAGTTTAGATCGGGTTCTTCCCCAATGGCAAGTTTTGCAAGTTGCTGGCCCATCAGGGGACCGGCAGTAAGTCCGGAAGCACCGAGACCATTTGCATAGAGTAGACCGTCTAGTCCTTGTAATGAACCAATTACTGGAAGTGACCCTTCTGTCATTGGTCTAAAACCAACCCGTGCTTCAATAATTGCACTATCCTTTAAAGCGGGGGCAACTTCTAAGCCTTTCGTTAAAATCTCATAGACTCCAGCTGCAGTCACATCTGTATTATAACCTACCTTGCTTTCAGTAGTAGCGCCCATGACGAAGCGATGATCGTCAAAGCTCAGTAAATACTGATTCGTTGGTGGCTTAATGACTGGTAGATTACCTGTTTCCAATTTGTCGTAATGGAGATGTAGGATTTGTGCTTTTTGCGGCCTTACATATAATCCTTGTACACCAAAAGGTTCCAGTAGTTCATTCATCCAGGCTCCTGTTGTTGCAATTACTTGATCAGCGGCTAGCTTTTCACCGTTCACATGGACACCGCGGACGTGCGTTCTTTCTACTAAAAGCTCAGCGTTTCCTTGAATGAGTTTTACACCATTTTTCCTCGCGCGGCGGATCAATGCATCTCTTAATTTACGACCATCTACTCGGGCAGCACCACTGACAAATATGGCATGATATCCGTCGTTCAGAAGCGGAAATTTCTCTTTTGCAGCAGCTTCATCGAGCAGTTCGATCGCGCCAATTTCGGGGGCTTCTTCCCGGCGCTTCGATACGCGCTCGATTGTTGCGTGCAATTTTTTCTCATCATTGTGAAGGCTTAAGGCACCGACCTGTTTATAACCGGTATCGGTTTCGCCGGCCGCTTCCAGTTCTTTAATTAAATCTGGATACATTTTCGCAGCCATCCTCACAAGCCTATACCATGCTTTATTCCTGCGCTGGGCAAGCCAGGGGCAAATGATTCCTGCTGCGGCATCGGTTGCCTGTCCAGTATCGGCGCGGTCTATAAGCGTTACGTCTACCCCTTCTTTAGAAAGGTAATAGGCAGAGCTTGCACCGGCGATACCGCCTCCGATTATAATTATTTTCTTCGTCATACTTCCGCATTCACAACTTGAAGCATGGCTTTCATTTTTCCAAGATGCTCCGTTTCATGATGACCGAGCATGATGAGCAAGTCACCAAATGTTTCAATACTGCCGAATGGTACTTTAAAGGTTACATTTGTTTTCCAGAACAGGTCATCGAAATTATTTACGCGCTCCTGCTGGTCTAGTAAATGTTTCTTCAATTCTTCTAATGTTGGGGCTGCTTCTGTCCAGTCACTTGGTTTTGTACCTGGACCAAATAGATCCGCATAATTTTGCGGAATGTTGTCTGATTTCTTCGGATAGCGGAATAACAATTTTTCAGAAAAGGTGAGAACATGGCCGATGTGCCAGCGTAATGTATTGTTGAACGGTTTTGCCTGAACGTCTGCCGTTTCCTCGTTTATATGATCCATAAAATTAATTAAAGCAGTTCTTGCCAAGTTGAATTGTTTTCTTGACATTGTGCATCCTCCTTATAAAAAATAAGTTCTTCACGTTGTACGTACTCTTAACCTAGTTTAGCCCTTCACAAATAAAATGTAAAATATTGTGCTGGGATTAGTTAAATTTCGTTAAGCTCCTATTTGCCGATAATTGAAAGAGGGAGATTCGTGTGATAGAATTTGATTAGATTTCAATCGAAATTACATAATGAATACGTATATAAAGGAGAAGACGTCATGGCGAAATTAGTTTTTGGACATAAAAATCCAGATACCGATACGATTTGCTCGGCACTGGTTTATGCAGATTTAAAGGGAAAACTTGGTGAAAATGTGGAAGCCCGCAGATTAGGAGAAGTGAGTAAAGAAACCGAGTATGCACTTGAGTTTTTCAAAGTGGATGCACCAGCATTACTAGAAAGGCTAGAGGATGGTGCAGAAGTCGTATTAGTCGACCATAATGAGTTCCAGCAAAGTGCAGACAACATTGAACATGCGAAAATTGTAGAAGTGGTAGACCACCACCGCGTTGCTAACTTCGAAACGAAAGAGCCGCTTTATTTCCGCGCTGAACCAGTTGGGTGTACGGCAACGATTCTAAATAAAATGTACAAAGAAAATAATGTGGAACTTTCTAAAGAAATGGCAGGTTTACTACTGTCAGCAATCATTTCAGATTCGCTACTGCTTAAATCACCGACATGTACAGAGGAAGATGTAGCCGCTGCAAGAGAATTAGCTGAGATTGCGGAAGTGAATCTAGAAACTTATGGCTTGAACATGTTGAAGGCTGGAGCGGACTTAAGTGATAAATCGATTGTTGACCTGCTTACAATGGATGCAAAAGAATTTACAATGGGGGATTCGAAAGTTGAAATCGCCCAGATTAACACGGTTGATTTAAATGCAATTTATGAAAAACAAGGTGAGATTGAGGCTGAAATCAATAACATCATTGAGGAGAAAAATCTCGATCTTTTCTTATTCGTCGTAACGGATATTTTAAATAATGATTCAGAAGTCCTTGCACTTGGAAACGGACAAGCGAATGTCGCAACCGGATTCAACGTGAACCTTGAAAATAACCGTGCCTTACTAAGAGGTGTCGTCTCTCGTAAGAAACAAATCGTCACCACATTAACAGATGAATACACGAAGTAATGGGACAGTGGGGTCAGAGGTTTTGTCCCACTTAAAACAAAAATGAAACATAAAAAAAGCCTTCCCGAAATTCGGAAAGGCTTTTTTTAGCGCGTCTTATAATTTAACAACGTTTGCAGCTTGTGGTCCACGGTTACCTTCTTCAATATCGAAAGAAACAGATTGACCTTCTTCTAAAGTTTTGAATCCTTCGCCTTGAATTGCTGAGAAATGTACGAATACATCGTCTCCACCTTCAACTTCGATAAAACCGAAACCTTTGTCTGCGTTAAACCATTTTACTGAACCTGTGTTCATTAAAATACCTCCATGTGCGTGTTGCACGTTTATTACTATTTTGTTCAAGTTGCCAATTCAAGACGATAACAACCAGTGTTATTTTCTATCCTTATAATCACCGAACCAAAATAATTACCATTAGTATAGCACTATTATTTACTAATTGCAAACTTATTTTAATTTTTTTCGAAAAACCGAAATTGGGACAAATGCTCTGACCCCAGTGTCCCGCTATGAAGATTGGAGTTTTTGGCTTTCTTGGAAGACTTGACAGGCGGTTGCTCCTTTTTTACCGCAGCGGGAACATTTTGGTACGTTGATGATATGCAGTGCGTAGTCGACTGCTTTGCTTGCGTCATTGAAGATATGATCAGAACCAATTTCTTCATATAATCCACTTACCTTCATTGCTTCGAGCACATCAGGATTGACTTCTGCAAGTAAAGTAGTTCCCCCGGTTTTCCGGAAGTCGCGGATAAGGCTAGTGAAGTTATTGCCGCCTGTTGCATCTATATAGGAAACATGCTTCATTTTCAAAATGAGTACTTCCGGTTTCTGGTTGATCGAGCGGGTGATTGTGGATTCAAATTTATCAGCCGCTCCAAAGAACAATGGACCTTCAATGGTGAAAAATGCAAGCTGTGGACATTTGGCAGCCAATTTCTCGTCTTCTAAAGCCTGCTCATCTTTCAAATGACTCGGAATGACTTTCTCTACACCAAGCACTTCACTCATCCGTTTCACAAAGGAAACCATTGCAAGCAGTAAACCGAACTGTACTGCAACCGTCAAATTAACGAATACCGTAAGCAAAAACGTAACCGCTAAGACTAAAGAGTCACTCGATCTCAAGCGAATAATATGGGCGAACGATTTATATTCACTCATATTAAGAGCAACCCGCATAAGGATCGGTGCCATACTGGCAAGCGGAATATGGGAGGCGAAAGGGGCAAAGGCAAGAATCGTAGCCAAGACAAATACACCCTGAAACACGCCGGATAATGGACTGACTGCACCGCTATTAATATTTGTCGCGGTCCGGGCAATCGCGCCTGTTGCCGGTATCCCACCAAACAAAGGTGTGATGACGTTGGCAAGACCTTGCCCGACAAGCTCCCGATTCGAATTATGCCGTTTACCGGTCATTCCATCGGCGACAACAGCAGATAGTAAGGACTCAATCCCGCCAAGCATCGCAATAACAAACGCTGGTTGCAGGAGATTAATGATTTTATTCCACGTAATTTCCGGAATGTGCAAGCTTGGTAAGCTTTGCGAAATTCCTCCAAAAGCTGTTCCAATCGTATCAACTTTTCCAGGGAAAAATATATACGCAACTAGTGCTGGAATAATGAGTGCTACTAGCAATACTGGTACACGCGGGAAAATACGAGGCACGAAAACAAGAATAACAACCCCAAGAACGGCGATTAAAATACTGTACCAATTCATCGTCGGCAACTTATCAAAAATCTGCAGCATTGTTTCATGAAAATATTCTTTCTTCTCCATGCCTGCTAAACCGAGGAAGTTTTCAATCTGTCCTGAAAATATGATGACGGCAATTCCGGCAGTAAACCCAATCGTGACAGAACGAGGAATAAATTTTATCAGATTCCCTAACTTGAAAAAACCCATAATCAAGAGGATGATTCCGGCCATAAATCCTGCAATCAGCAAATCCTCATAACCGAATTCTAAAACAATCGCAAGCAGGATAGGGATAAAGGCTCCTGTTGGACCGGCAATCTGGTATCTTGACCCCCCGAACAATGCAACAAGAATCCCCGCAATGACCGTCGTATACAAGCCATATTCCGGTTTCACTCCTGACGCAATTGCAAATGCCATTCCAAGAGGGATTGCTACGATACCAACTGTAATACCAGCAATCACATCCTGCTTGATATCATTGGCAGTTAACCCTTTGAATCGATTGTCTTTCAACAATTTCACTTCAGCTCCTATTTCATGCTACTAACTATGATACCATAGAAGATGGGAAGTACTTAAATAAGTGCATTTTTCATTGAATGATGATTTGAACCTCTCATGTGCGATTCACGTTTTTTGTTGTATAGCTTTACGCCGGATTGTTTTTACTTTTGAAGTTTGATTTGTTGTTTTGTTTCTTAAAGAAACGGGAGGAAGAATCAGCGAGGTTTCTGATGAAAGATTGAAGGGCAATGCTGCCCGACTTCATTTAGCTTCTTCCCGTTTCATTTTTGGGAGTATAGCCGAACAAGCGTTGTAGGATAAGCCTTTTTGAGCTTATTCCACTTACAAAGGACAAGAAAGTGATGATATACAAATCTGGAACAACCCATTGTTTTAGCAATTAAAAATTGTTAAGCTTGATTTGGATACTTTCGATACTTATATGCTTTATGTCTTAACACGACATTCACCTCACTTTATTTACTAGTATACAGAACGTAGAAAAAGTGAGAAAAAAGTCAAAACCAAACCAATTCATCTCATGGCTGAAGTCACGAGTGTTCTTGGTTTATTCGATTTAGTCTTAAGGAAATGGAGAGAGTTTAGATGTGGAAAGAATTTAAAGAATTTGCTTTTCAGGGAAATGTCGTTGATTTAGCGGTAGCAGTTGTGATTGGAGCTGCATTTAACGCAATCGTAACTTCTTTTGTTGATCATATTATTACACCACTGATTGGTATGCTTGCGGGAGGAATTGATTTCACTGGTTTGAAAATAACCGTAGGGAATGCTGAAGTGATGTATGGAAGTTTCATCCAGTCATTTGTTGACTTTTTAATCATTGCCTTCTCTATCTTCATGGCAATCCGGATTTTGAATAAGTTTAGGCGGAAAGAAGAAGAGGAAGAAGATGAAGTTGATGCACAGGAACAATTACTTACCGAAATCCGCGATTTGTTAAAAGAGCAAAATGGACAAAACTAACAAACAAACAGGCAGTTAGATACCGCCTGCCTGTTTGTTTCTGAAAAGAAAATATAGAAATACCTATATTTTACAAGGAACGAGATCGATCCATTTCTCGTTCCTTTTTGTTGTCCATTTTTTCATCCCACATTTTGTAGAATAAATTTAAACACGTGTAAATAAATTGTCGATTTAGGTAAACTCATCCTCGCTTTTTGCGTAAACAACCCGTATCTTAAGCCTAAGAAAGGGGGTGTGATCATGAATGAGCTGAGGAAGTTATCAAATGGCGGTCTTGTTTGCGCTTATAACAAAGCCAAAAAACTGGATCTGGACCCGCATTTTATTTATCAACTAGAAGAGGAACTGAAAAGGCGCTCCAGCTCTAAACAAAAGAGGCGTAAAAGTTCCTGGCAAGAATAACATTTAATTGGTTACTCTTGCCAAGAGGGGGGAGGGTTTATCTATAAAATCTCTTGCCCCCTCACCTTTATCCCGTATTAAAGGTCTGTAATACCCCCATTGAATGAATTTCACTTTTTTTAATCCATCACCAGAGCTAAATTTTTGGCCGGGATGTAATTGATTAATTAGGTTAATTTTGCCATTATAGGAGAAATAATAATTTTTCTATATATTTAGCGGGAATGGAGGAATAAAATATTTATTCTTTCGCCTATATCCTTGTATTCATCCCCTGCCGAAAAATATAGTGGGGGGCTGGTGAACAGTAATATACCGATCGGGAAGGGAATCGATATTTCTTGTAGAATAGGTAATATAACGGAAAGGAGAAAGAAAAAATGACAAATACAGTATTATCTTTTAGTGGTGGGAAAGATTCTATGTTCGCCCTGCACCGGATGATAGAACAAGGGATTACGGTCGTTTGCCTTATGACGACTGTGTGGAACGAGAGCGGGGAAACAGTTGCTCACGGCGAGAAATTAAAGCGGCTGGAAGATCAGGCGGCACGTTTAAATATACCAATCGAATGGGTCGTTACCGATTTTGAAAATTACACGGCGGATTATAAACGAAGACTTGAAGAAATAAAGGAAACGTATCAGTTGGACGGAATTGCTTTTGGTGATATTTATCTGGAAGGGCACCGTAAGTGGGGGGAAGAACTTGCACAATCGGTGAATCTCGAAGCAATCTATCCGTTATGGACGAAGAAGGAGCGTTCGATTGATTTGCTCCATGACTTTGTAAAGACCGGCTATAAAAGTAAAATCATAAAGCTGGATGAAGAAAAGCTTCCAAAAGATTGGCTTGGAAGAGAGATAGATCAACATTTTATCGAGGACATTGTGAAGCTTGATGTTTGTCCACTTGGTGAATCGGGCGAGTACCATACGTACGTATATGACGGTCCGTTATTTCAAAAGAACAAATTTCAGTCTTAAGGCGGAGAAGTGTTCCTGCCAAGGGGTGTATTCGTAGATGTTTTCTTATCTTACAATACATGTAAATGATACGAAAAGGGGATGGAAGGATGGAGCCGATTGTCGAGGTACATAATCTCCATAAACAATACAAGAAGCGGAAGACAAATGAATTCACCCAAGCGGTGTCAGATGTTTCCTTTGCCGTGTATCCTGGTGAAATACTTGGGTTGCTTGGTCCGAACGGGGCGGGGAAGACGACAACGATTAAAATGATTTGTGGTCTGCTGCGTCAGGATGAAGGGACAATTACCATCAAGGGGATTGATAACAAAAAGAATCGGTTGAAAGCTCTCCGGCATATTAGTGCTGTGCTCGAAGGAAACCGTAATTTGTATTGGCGCTTGACGGTAAGAGAGAATCTGGAATACTTTGCAGGGAACCGCGGAAAGAGTAACCGGGAAGTACGGGGAAAAATTGAGAGATTCTTGCGTGACTTCCATCTGAAAGAGAAGGAACATGAACTCGTCAATAGATTGTCCCGCGGCATGCAGCAAAAGCTGGCGATTGCAGTGGCGATGCTTGCTGATACGGAGGTCATTTTACTTGATGAGCCTACCCTTGGAATCGATATAGAAACAAGCTATGAGGTCCGGGAAATTTTAAAACAGATTGTGAAGGGTGCTAAGAAAACGATTATTATCAGTTCCCACGATATGGATGTGATCCAGGATATTTGTGAACGCACGGTTATTATCAATCAAGGACAAATTGTCATTGATGAAAAAATCGATAATTTATTAAAACTTTTTGCCGTGAGAAACTATAAGCTCACATTAGGTGCGCCGCTTACTACAGAACAGCAACGTCTTTTACGTGAGAAATTCCCAGCTTATCAATATGAAGAAACAGACCATTTACAAGCAGTCATTGAAGTGGATTTAGCAGGGAATGAGGAGTTCTATGATCTATTTGATCTATTAAAGCTGGCGAAAACACCGGTGGAGTCCATTGACAGGGAAATGGTGAACTTCGAGCAGATCTTTATGAAAATAGTAAAGGGGGAAGGCGGAAATGGCTTGGCTCAACCTTCTTAAGGCAAATTTGAAAAAAGAGTATCTGGAATTAAAACGTTATTTACCAAATACAATTGCGATGATTTTAACCTTTTACATTATCTTTCTAGGTTTGTTCGGAGTGATCCAGATGGTTGGCGATCCGACAACCCAGGATGCGAATACGCAATATGTAATTGTGAATTACATTTTTTGGTTTTTAACAATTACAATTATCAATAGTATCGGATACGAAGTCATTAATGAGGCAATGCGGGGAACGCTGGAGCAGCTATCGATGTCGCCAATGGGAATCTGGCGAATAATGGCAGCACGGCTCCTATCGACGACGGTCATCAATTTAACGATTGTTATTGCTTTGCTTTACGTGTCGATGGCAACTGCCGGTCAGTGGTTGAATATAGATGTAGTAACACTGGTGCCGATTATGCTGCTCACCCTTGTTGGTATGTTTGGCATCAGTTTCATCATCGCAGGTATTTCCATTATATTGAAGCAGGTGCAAGCATTTTTGCAAATTCTGCAGTTCATCTTAATGGCACTCGCCTTTATCCCGTTATCCTTGTCACCAATCATCCAGTTCCTGCCATTTGTTAAAGGGTTCGATATGGTCCGGGAAGTGATGATTCATGGTGTCAGCCTCAGTCAATTTGCCATGAATGATTTCCTTGTTCTGCTTGCAAGTGCCTTGTTCTATTTCGCTCTTGGACTTGGCGTATTCATTTATTGTGAAAGAGTGGCGATGGAAAAAGGATTACTTGCCCATTATTGAATCATGATTTGGTGAAACGGGCGAACATATATATTTTCCTGAAAGCTGGGTACTTGCTTATACACTCTGCCGGCTACTGTCATAGGTTAGTAGTGAATCTATAACAGAAAGGGGATTAAATCATGTGGCATCATCACGGGCAGCATTGTGGCTGTCATGCATGTAAAACGATTGTATATCCAACAAAGCATAACTGTGTCAACAAATTCTCTGAGAGTACAGTAAACCATGTGCATCCATCGCACACCACTGTTATGAAGCATCATCTTGTGAAAAATAAGCATTTTTATCCGCATTCAACTTCCGTGCAAAACACTTGCAGCAGTGTAGACCAATTCGGCGGAGCTTTCGAAACCCCACCAAGACCAAATCAAGTAGCGGGTGCGTATAGTCCTCCGGGAGGCCCAGGTGGGTATGGCATGGGACCTGGATATGGCATGGGTCCTGGTGCAGGACCAGGCCAGGTCATGGGGGCAACTCAGCCGGGTTATGGAATGCATCAGGGTCATCATTGGCATAAGCACGGTAAGTGGTGTTAAGATAGTAGCGAAGTCAGGCTGGAACTTAATCGTTTCAGCCTATTTTTAATTAGTGGACTATTTGATAAGAGGTGAATAAATGAAAGTATTACATGTAAGTGGCTATAAATCACTTGAAATGGGAATTTTTAAAGAGAATGATCCGAAAGTTCATATTATCAAAGCAGCGATAAGGAAGAGAATTATCGGATTTATCGAAGAGGGACTGGAATGGGTGATCGTATCCGGTCAGATGGGGGTGGAGCTCTGGACAGCTGAAGTTGTGCTTGATTTAAAAGAAGAGGAGTATGAAGTTCAACTGGCGATTTTCCCTGCTTTTGAAAATCAGGACAAGCGCTGGCCTGAAATGCTTCAGGAGAAATATCAGGAAATGGTGATGACAGCAGACTTTTATAAGCCGTTATATGTTGGCGACTACAAAGGTCCTTACCAATTCCGAGCACGGGATGCATGGTTTGTTGAGAAAAGTGATGCGAGCCTTTTGCTGATGGATGAAGAGTACCCTGGGAGCGTCCGTTATTTTTATGAGGCGGCAAAGAAAACAAACGAAGATTATCCGATTTATTTTATTACACCGATGGATCTTGATGACATTGTAGAAGAAATTCAAATGACTGACCCGGATTACTGGATTAACTTGCAAAACAATCAAGGATAGAAATAGATGGAACAGAGCTGGAGAAATAAGTATAATAATAGAGAGGGGGTAAGCTTGTGAATGTTTTGGCATCGTTATTAAATTTGTTTGTCTTTGTTGTCCCATTTATTATTTTATACTTTGTTATCGCTGCTGGGGTGAAGAAAGGAATTGAGGCCTCAACAGTCGGCCAGGCCATACTTGAAGAGCATCACGAACGGAAAGCGAAACGGAAATGAAGAAGAACGAGGAAATAAATGGCAAGGTGAGTAGGATGGACTTAACGATTCGGAAGATGAAGAGAAAAGATATTCCGGCAATCCAGGATATTGCTAAAATCAGCTGGAATTCTACTTATACAGGAATTATTCCGTCACAAATTCAGGAAAGTTTCTTGAATCAGGCGTACAGCGTGAAGATGTTGAAAAAGCAGCGGAGAAATTCGAACTTTTATGTAGCATTGATCAATCAAGAACTGATTGGGTTTGCTAATTATTCGCAAGTATACTCAGATGACAGCGTTCACTTACACGCGATCTATCTACATCCGGAATACCAGGGAAAGGGAATCGGCAGTGCCCTATTAGAGATTGGAAGCGATCAATTAGCTGCGGAAAAAATTTCCCTTCATGTGGAACGTCAGAACATAAAAGCAATCCAGTTCTACAAACGGAAAGGATTTTATAAGATTTCTGAATTTGATGATGAATTAGAAGGACATACTATACATACAATTCGAATGGTATGGAATATACATGAATAAATACTGCTAATTGCTTATATTCAGCAGCGAAAATAACTTCGCCCGTTTCTTTTTTTAGAGCCATGATAGCGATTCGGTTGCTCGGTTAACGGATGCGCATCCTAGGGATAAAAGTAATCCAATTTGAGTAATGAAAAATAGTTAGCAAGGTTGATTATAAAGGAGGAGTAAGCAGATGACCTATCAAACAGATATTGAAATTGCGGAATCTGTTGAAATGGAGCCGATAACGAAAATTGCCGATCAAGCAGGGTTTGACAAGAGTGATATTGAATTGTATGGGAAGTATAAGGCGAAAGTAAATTTTACCGCTTTACAAAAAATGCGCGAAGCTCCCGACGGCAAGCTCATTCTTGTGTCGGCAATCAACCCGACGGCCGCAGGTGAAGGAAAGACGACGACTGTAGTTGGTCTCGGTGACGGCTTAAAGCGAATCGGTAAAAAAGCAATGCTCGCTTTAAGGGAACCATCACTTGGTCCGGTTTTCGGAATAAAGGGCGGTGCTGCCGGTGGTGGATATGCGCAAGTTGTGCCGATGCAAGATATAAATCTGCATTTTACAGGAGACTTTCACGCAATCGGAGCTGCTAATAATCTCCTTGCTGCACTTATCGACAACCACATCCATCAAGGAAATAAATTGAATATTGATACCCGGAAAATCACTTGGAAGCGTGTAGTCGATATGAATGATAGACAACTCCGCCATATCGTGAATGGTCTGGGTGGGGAGAAGAATGGGGTGCCACGGGAAGATGGGTTCGATATTACAGTCGCTTCCGAAATTATGGCTATCCTTTGTCTTTCCAATGATCTAAACGAACTAAAGGAAAAACTAAGAGAAATTATTATCGGTTACAATTACGATGATGAACCGGTGAAAGCTGGCGAACTCAAGGCTCACGGAGCGATGGCTGCCTTACTTAAGGATGCATTAAAGCCGAATCTTGTGCAAACCTTGGAAAAAACACCAGCCCTTATCCATGGTGGACCGTTTGCAAATATTGCCCATGGCTGTAATAGTATTATGGCGACAAAACTTGCATTGAAATATGCGGATTATACGGTGACCGAGGCTGGATTCGGGGCGGACCTGGGTGCAGAGAAATTTATTGATATTAAAAGCCGGATGGCTAATATCGCACCTGATGCGGCTGTAATTGTGGCAACTGTCCGAGCCTTGAAACTGCACGGAGGAATAGCTGCCTCTGATTTGAATGAAGAAAATATTCAAGCAGTTGAAGAAGGTCTGCCTAATTTGCTTAAGCATATTGAAAACATGCAGGATGTTTTCGGTATTCCTTCCGTTGTCGCGATTAATAAATTCCCGACAGATACAGAGGAAGAACTTCATGTGATAAGGAAAAAATGTGAAGAAATCGGTGTGAATGTAGTTCTTTCCGATGTCTGGGCAAAAGGCGGAAAAGGGGCGGAAGACCTTGCTCGGGAAGTCGTAAAGCTTTGTGAAACGGAGAGCACCTTGCGTCATCCATATAGTCTGGAAGATCCCATCCCAACAAAGATTGAAAAGCTTGTGCAGAAAGTGTACGGTGGAAGGGGAATTGAGATTTCAGCGGAGGCGGAGCGGGAGATTACAAGGCTTGTTAAGCTTGGGTATGATAAGCTCCCGATTTGTGTGGCAAAGACACAGTACTCTTTATCAGATGACCCTGCATTACGAGGGGCGCCGAAGGATTTTCATATTACTATCCAACAAGTGAAAGTATCTGCGGGAGCGGGCTTCCTTGTTGTCTTGACGGGAAGAGTCATGACAATGCCGGGCTTGCCGAAGATCCCGGCAGCTGAAAATATTGATGTTACACCGGAAGGGAAAATTGTTGGTTTATTTTAATGATAAAGAGGGGGCGAGATGTTGGATAAGCTCAATTTAAGGAATCTTGCAAAGGATAGATTAACGAACCTCAGCAGCGTGGAAAGAGCGGAAATTGAGGAGAAAATAGTTCAAAATCTCACTTCCTCTGACCTTTGGAATCAGGCCAGTACCGTCGGGGTCACGGTTTCCGGTGGTTTGGAATGGGATACGGAACCCCTGATTAGAAAGGGATGGCAAGAAGGAAAAACGGTCACGGTTCCGAAGTGTGTCCCTGAGGAGAGAAGGCTTGATTTTTATCAGCTTGATGATTTTGAACAATTGGAAGCAAGTTACTTCAATCTCCGTGAACCGAATCCGCATGAGACAGTAAAGGTGGAAAAGCGGGAAATTGATCTACTTATCGTTCCGGGCCTTATATTTGATAAGCGCGGCTATCGGGTTGGATTTGGTGGGGGATATTATGACCGTTTCCTTACAGATTTCCCTAACCGAACCGTTTCGGTACTATATTCAGGCCAATTAGTGGAGGAAGTACCAGCTGAGCCATTTGATATCCCCGTCGATTATCTGGTTACGGAGAATGGTTTTTTATAATAAATCGACAAAAACAATCGCACCGCCCTTCCCAGAGCACCGTGCGATTGTTTTATCACGTATTAACGGTCTGTAATACCCCCTACTAAACATGAGGGAAGCCCAATATGTGAAGGAGGGGTAAACAGTCCGTAAATACCTGATTCTGTTCAACTAACATTCAGTGGGGGGAAAGGATACCCCACTGAATGAAGTTTCACTTTATTATTTCTTACCTTCTATATTCTTTTTCCACATTATCTCCATATTCAATTTCCAAATCGACTTTGGCAGCATCTTCTGGGATGTTGAAAGCTTGGAGCACTTCGTTGATCACTTCTTCATCTGGTGTATTTTCATCAAACTGGAAGGAAGTGAAGATGTTGTCAAGCTCTTCCATTGCTTCGTTTCCACGTAAATTGATGTTTTCAGGTTTGTTCTCATAAGATGCTTCGGTTTCATTCTCATCTATGTCCACTTCATAATCAACATCGATTGCATCATCGTTATTTTCAATATCAACTTCTAAATCGAAACTCGTAAAGACGTAATCATTTGAGAAATCGGCCTGATCACTGTCTCCCTTCGTTTGGTTATTATTGGCTCCGTTGTTATCATCTGTTTGATTATCATCATTTATGTCTCCACCAGCTGCACCATCATTTGGTTCTTCCGTTGTTGTATCGTTATTCGGTGTTTCTGTCGCTTTATTACTATTCCCACAAGCTGCAAGAACAGCGGATAGCAGCAGAATCAAAAATAATGTCATTATTTTCTTCATAGAGGCTTAACTCCTTTTCATCGTGATATCTATTAACTTATCCAAAAATGGGAAGAACTAAACTAACTACTTCAATACAGCGTAAGTTTTTAAGAAAGTAAAAAGGGTTAGTGGTCGTTAAGATTGTTTCTAAAGAAAAATAATGCTAAAATATAAAGTTACGTGTAGCTATTCGTATGAGGAAAGAAGGAATAAATATATGGGAGAAAATTTAACAAAGGATCAAAGTGTCCAAAATTTCAATCGTGTACCATTGGTTATTGTGCTTATTTCTGGTGCCTTTGTAGCAATTTTAAACCAGACATTACTTGGAACGGCATTACCTAAAATAATGGTTGATCTCGATTTGACGGAGAATACTGTTCAGTGGTTGCAATCCGTTTTCATGCTTGTAAATGGGATTATGATTCCGATTACTGCGTTTCTTATCGGACGGTTTACAACCCGCAGTTTATTTTTAACAGCGATGAGTTTATTCTCATTAGGGACATTAACAGCTGCAATATCAGGAAGCTTTGAAGTACTGTTGTTAGGGAGGATTTTACAAGCAGCAGGTGCTGGAATTATGATGCCGCTTATGCAGACGATTCTCATGCTTATCTTCCCGATTGAAAAACGGGGAACAGCAATGGGAATGTTCGGGCTTGTTATTGCGTTTGCACCGGCAATCGGACCATCTCTTTCCGGCTATATTGTAGAAGCAGCATCCTGGCGTTGGCTGTTCTGGATGATTCTTCCAATCGCAATAGTTGACATCATTCTCGCATATTTTATATTAAAAAATGTAACGAAGCAGACGAAGCCCAAGTTGGATGTGCTTTCGATTATTCTGTCGACATTCGGTTTCGGAGGAATTCTTTATGCATTCAGTATTGCTGGAAGTGCCGGATGGGGAAGCATGGAAGTCCTGATTGGCTTTGGAGTAGGGATTACCACGCTCGCTTGGTTCATTACCCGTCAGTTCAAGTTAGATCAACCGATTTTAGAATTCCGGGTAATGAAATATAAAATGTTTACTCTTTCGACAATCCTCGGGATGATTACGTTCATCGCAGTAATCGGAGCAGCAATTGTATTACCATTATATATGCAGACGATGCTCGGATTTACGGCGTTTGAATCAGGACTTGCTCTCCTTGCTGGAGCGGTCATTCAAGGGTTGTTAAATCCGATTACAGGTCGGCTGTTTGACAGATACGGAGCAAGATGGCTGGCGATTTCAGGGATGGTCATCTTAACTGTTTCGACATTTATGTTTGCAGTTTTAACACCAGAAACGTCATTTACGTACATTGCGGTCACGCATGCTTTACGTATGGTTGGTATTTCGATGGTGATGATGCCAGTCACAACGGCTGGACTTAACGTATTGCCTACGGACCTTATATCCCACGGAACGGCAGTTAATAATACACTCCGTCAGGTATCAGGTTCAATAGGAACAGCACTTCCGGTAACGATTATGACAACATTCACGATACCCGAAGAGGGGATTGAAGGAATGATTCATGGGGTAAATATCTCCTTTATCTTCTCAGGAATTATATCCTTAATCGGCCTTATCATGTCGTTCTATATTAAAGATCGGAGAGTATAAAATGCAAAGGCGAAAGCGCCCGTTTAGCAACGTACAAACTGGAGCACTCCGGAATGAGATAAAGGAAACACAACGAACGGCAGTGAGTTGATGTTGACTTATCGATTGGAGGAGTGTGAAGTTTGATAGTTGTTGGGCGCTGGAGCCGGACGTGGCTAGCCCTAGATACCCATGTTATCACAGCATTTTTATTTTATAGTTTCTTATACAAATAAAAAGACTGAGTTGAAATGTTAACTTCAACTCAGTCTTTTTATTATTCTTCATCCCGTGTTACTACATCAACTTTACCTGTGTCAGGGTCAATGACGAGGCCGTGCACTTTGATACCTTCAGGCAGTAAGGGATGATTACGGATAATTTCTGTACTTTGCATTACTGATTCTTCTACCGTCGTAAAACCGTGAAATTCTTCTTCTAAATGGATACCGCTATGTTCTAACGTTTGAATACGATCTTCACTAATTCCGCGATCAATCATACTTTGTTTTAACGCCTCAATATTTACATCAGACATGCCACAGTCATGGTGCCCGATGACGATTACTTCCTCCGCTTTTAATTTATAAATAGCAACGAGAATACTCTTTGTAATGCTATCGAAGGGTTTACGGATAATTGCGCCGGCATTTTTAACGATTTTCGCATCACCGTTCTCCAAGTTAAGTGCCCGGTGTAAAAGCTCTAGTAACCTTGATTCCATGCAAGTGAAAATAACCATCTTCTTGTTCGGGAATGTATCTGTCCGGTAAGGCTCATAACTTTTTTCTTCTACAAATTTTTTATTGAAATCAAGTAAATCTTGTAAACTCATATACCATTCTCCTTCACTCTAAAATTCTTTCTTTAAAATATATCATATTTTTGGAGAAAAGAAATAAAAATGAAGGATGAAGGTGAAGGTTAAAAGCTTAACGATTGATGAATCCGTTCGTCGATTCCAACTTACCCTTGATTTGTTTCGCATTTATATCGGCTCCAGCAAGCCATTTCTTGAAATCAAAAATAAGTGGCAAGCGATCATGGCCAAAGGAGATCCAAGCTTGCATATGCACTGGTAAATAGGCTGCTGTATGAATCGTCCCTGCCCAAGCGCCGTAATTCTTCGAGAAAACCCCTTTATCGGCATCATTTAATATGCGAAACGCATCATATACATTGTCGATATTTGCTTGTTGATCGACCATTGCTTCGTAACGGCGCAAGGAATCGTCCATCCGGTAACGATTCTCCTTTGTTAATTTCTCGAAGTGGTTCGTACAGATTGTACCTTCCCTTGTTACGACTTCATTTGAAGAAGCTTCAACGACGAGTGTTTTTCCGGTTGCGTCGACGAGGGAATAACTGAAGGAGTGACGGTGGGGAATTTCCTTTAGCAGTTCAATTGCTTCATCAACGGTTGCGCAATTTTCCAGTACGAGTCTGCCAATCATATTGCAAACAAATCCATCATCTGAGCGGAGGCGATTAATAAAGTTATAGCCCATGGCGAGTCCTTTTTCATTCAGACCATCCGTCCGGCCAGTAATTTGCATGGATGGACCAATCGTTGCATATCCGCCATCAGTTGGTGCATAAAGGACGTAACGCCCTTCATAGGTGATGGGGTCATTGTCATAGTTTCGGATCATAAACTGATTACCAGTCAATATTGAGCAGCCGCTCTTCCCGTATTCAAAATAATAACCGCCAAACTCTCGGAGGGCCTCTTCAGTAGATAGTTCCAGGGCATCGGCAAGCCCGAGTAATTCATTCCAGATGCCGGGACTAAAATATTGGATGATTGGCCTGATTTTTTCTTCATCCACGATATAATGGTGTTTTGACCGGCTTTTCAATTGTCTTCTGCGGGCTTTTAAAATGGGAGAGTCCTGTAATTCTTTTCCTTGAAATCGACCAAAATCATCATGGCTTCCCCGAAATTGAATGACATCGCTAACTACCTGTCTCACGTTATCCCTCCATTCTGATGGTTGTGTGTAGTATACATGAAGCATACTAGAAGCAAGGGAAATAAGAAAATGAATTGCATTTTTAGTACCAGTGTAGTTATTGTAAGAATGTCTAATTGTTTGGTAAGATAAAGAGACGGAAGGGAGAGAAGTCCATGGGCCGGAAAATCCTTGTTGCTTATGATACGTCTCTATTAAGTAGAAAAGCAATTGATGAAGCAAAAATCCAAGCGAAATTAGTTGAAGATTCCCATCTTTATATTGTGACGGTAGTAACCCCGGGGATTACGAGTAATAGCACGGCTGCAAGTGGTAATTTATCGATGAATGATGCCGAGCTCATCTATCCGAAACTGGAAGAAATAAAAAAAGAGTTACAAGGTAACGGATTTAATGTGCACACCGAAATCATAACCGATTTTTCCCAACGAAATCCGGGAGTTGCAATCTGTGATTATGTAGAAGAACATGCGATTGATATGGTAGTTGTTGGTCATCGTGGACTCAGCAATTTAAAAAGACTCTTCCTCGGGAGCGTCAGCAGCACGATTGTACAACGAGCAGCAAGTAAAGTTTTAGTAATTAAATAGGAAAGAGGTAGAGTAATGGATATCCAATATGAAATCATTGAAAATATTGTCGTCCTATCCGAATCACCAAAAGGCTGGACGAAAGAGCTCAATCTCGTCAGCTGGAATGGAAGGGATCCGAAATATGATCTTAGAGACTGGGCCCCAGATCACAAAAAAATGGGCAAAGGCATCACATTGACAAAAGAAGAAGTACTTAAACTAAAAGAAAGCTTGGGAAGTTTCAACTGAATAATAACTGAATATACGCTGCCTGAACAGTGGATTCCGTTCATACAGGGTAAGTCCTATTGCTCTTTCACTAATTAAGGCGCTCTAATCGCCGTTCAGTTGCCCGGTGGACGGATGCTTTCCCAATTAAGTAAGATAAACATGTGAATGGGAGAAAAAACCCCAGTTGTTTTCCCATTAAAGTAAGAAGAACATGCTGATGGGAAAATAACCCTCAGTTGTTTTCTCATAAAGCTAGATGAAACACTAATGGAAAGATAAAACTGAAAGTTGAACATGCGAATGAGATAAGAATATGAAATAGTGTTCTAAATTAGGCCTTTCCTCAGAGCAGTACAGACACCTCGAGACTCCTGCGGGAGGCCGGCTAAGTACGGTCACGTCCTGTGACCAATGCCGGCATTAGAACCTCCTGTTCGTCGATAGGCCTAGGCGAGACCCCACAGCGGGCTTGCCCGCGAAGAGGCTCACCAGCCGCTCAGCAGGTGCGAGAGGTGTCTGGACTGCGGACCTCCAGAAGAAAGTTGCACTTAAGCTTTATGAAAGTAAGCACAAAAAGGGATGGACAGAAAATGTTCATCCTTTTTGTAATTTCGACAGCTTTGTTAACGTAGGGTCTCTTGTTTTACTGTGGGGTGATGAATCGGTTATACTTATGTGAAAGACTTCACTTCTTAGTAGGAGGAACAATACATGCACAGTTGGAAGGATCTGGCACAAGACTATAGAGGCAGACTGATTCTGATGATTTTATTTTCACTGCTTAGTGGGATCAGTATTATTGCTCAAGCCTACTTGCTTGTGTATATCGTAAATGAAGCGTTTTTACAAGGAACAGCTTTTGCTGACCTTTTACCATATCTTGCCTTATTACTTGCAGCATTGCTCGGACGAACTTTATTTAATTATGGAAATGGAAAAACGGGGGTCCGTCTTGCAGCAATTGTAAAGCAAGGACTGAGAAGCCAGCTGCTTCGTAAATATTCCAAGACGAATATGCAAGCAGCGATGTACGGAAGGTCCGGCGAGAAAGTGAGTGTCATGATGGATACGGTAGATGAAATAGACGATTATTATAGTAGCTACATCCCCCAAGTTATCCAGTCTATTATCATTCCCATCATGCTGCTTATTACGATTTTTGCCGAACATTTCACGACTGGAATCATCATTATAATTACCGCACCATTCATCCCGATTTTTATGGTAATTATCGGTTTTAATACGAAGGATAAATCGGAGGAACAGCTCGATAAAATGGCGGCATTCTCAGGAAAGTTCCTTGATACACTGCAAGGACTGACGACTCTTAAGTTATATGGTCGCTCAAAAGAACAAAAAGCAGAAATAGAGGAAAGCAGTCTGAACTTTCGGGATGCTACGATGGTTGTTCTCAAAACGGCTTTCGCGAACTCGTTCGCACTGGAATTCATTTCGATGCTTAGTATGGGATTGATCGCACTTGAAGTTGCATTCCGTTTGATCATTTTCCAAAACATTAGTTTTTTCACCGGTTTTCTTATGCTTTTGCTTGCACCGGAATTTTACAATAAGTTAAAGGAACTTGGAAATGCTTTTCATACTGGAAGAGGCAGTAGTGGTGCTTTCAACAAGTTGCAGAAGGAACTCGACACACCGGACATGCCGGTGGAATGGGGGAGTAATGTATTTGAGGTAAGAAAACCGCCTGCCATTGAATTAAAGGATGTTTGCTTCCGTTATGAAGAGAATGGTTTTACTTTAAATCATATTTCGGTAGAGATTTCTCCTTATGAACAAATCGCCATTATTGGTAAAACTGGTTCAGGAAAATCCACTTTGCTGCATGTTATCGCAGGTCTCGTTGCTAATACAGAGGGGGAGATTCTCGTTAATGGAAAACCTCTCTCAGAGTATGAAGAAAAGGCATGGTTTAACGAAATAAGCTATATTTCCCAGCATCCATATTTATTCTCTGGAACAATTGCGGATAATATAGCTATTGGCGGGAGAGGGGAGAGAGCGAGAGTAGAAATTGAGGCGGCAGGTGAAAAAGCTGGAATATCAGAGCTCGTTGCCTCTTTGGAAAAAGGATATGACACTCCGGTCGGTGAAGCGGGACGCGGACTGTCCGGTGGAGAGAAACAGCGGGTCGCCCTTGCAAGGGCTTTTCTGAAGCGGCCTTCCATTATCCTATTTGACGAACCTACTGTAGGACTCGACTTACGAACCGAACGGATATTACAACAATCGATTGAAGAATTGGCGAAGCATGCAACCATTATTACGGTAGCGCATCGCCTGCACACGATTAAACATGCGGACAAGATTGTCTTGCTTGATTCCGGAAAGATCGTGGCAAAAGGGAAGCACGAAGAATTGTTAAGAACGAATCCGGATTATCGTTCTATGGTCTCAGCAGAGCAAGGAGGTGAGCGGAAGTGAGGGATTTAACAACAGTGATCCATCTATTATTTAAAGAGAAAAAAGACATTATCCTCTCGATTATATGTGGATTTATCGGTGGGATTACCGCTGTCGGATTGTTTTCAGCGAGTGGGTATTTAATTTCCCAAGCAGCACTCGCTCCGCCAATCTATACCTTGATGGTGCTTGTCGGTACGGTAAAACTCTTTGGAATCATCTCCGCCATTAGCCGCTACGGAGAACGTTATTACTCGCACCGTGGCACGTTTACGATGCTTAGTAATTTACGGGTATCTTTTTATGAAAGATTAGAGCCGCTTGCTCCACAGATTTTCCAGAAGTTCCGGAGTGGGGACTTGCTTGCCCGTATTGTCGGGGATGTGGAAACATTACAGAACTTCTTCTTGCGGGTCTTTTATCCGCCAATTGTACTATTTCTTGTGTTCTTCTGTACGATATTTTTCACGGCATATTTTTCTACTACGCATGCCATTATTATTTTTGTCGGGTTTCTTCTAACGACGGTGCTTGTCCCAGTGTATTTCGCTATCAGGCAGCGTCGGGTCGACCAGGGATTAAGAGAGGAACGCGGAAAATTATCAACAGAAGTGACAGAGCTCTTCTACGGTTTCCGTGATTTGAAAATATATCAGCGGCTGGAAGAAAAAGAGGAAGCACTTGAGCAAATGGCTGAAACCTATGTTCGGGAACAGGAGAAAGCGGGTGTCCATCATCTTTACAGTGAATCATTAAATACATTTGTATCACTGATCATCTCGGTCGTTGTGCTTGGAATGGGTGCTTATTTAATCGCAGCAGGCAGCTTGAATGGAGTTTTCTTAGCGATGCTGTTAATGATTTCTTTAACTGTCTTTGAAGACACGACATCGATGGCGATTTTCCCTAGTCATCTCGAGGATAATAGAAGAGCGGCAGCTAGATTATCAGCAGTAGTTGGTAGTGAACCAGTTGAAGTAGAAGAGAAGGAAGACCTAATCTTGACTTCTTCCCCAGCTATAACGTTTAATGATGTATCATTTACTTATTCAGAAGAAGAAAGACAAACTTTGAATGATGTTCAGCTCTATTTTCCGGCAGGTTCGAAAACGGCAATCGTTGGCCCGAGTGGTTCTGGGAAATCAACCATTCTTAGCTTGTTGCTAAATTTTAATTCTGCAGATTCAGGAGAAATTCTGATTAACGGAGAAGAGATTAGCGGGCTGAATCAAGAAAGCATTTGGAAATATGCAAATGTCGTCCTTCAGGAAAACCATTTCTTCTTTGGGACAATCCGAGATAATCTGAAAATCGCTGCGGATGAAGTATCGGATGAGCATTTGCTGAAAGTATTGGAAAAAGTTGAATTAAGCCAGTTCAAACTGGACGATGCGGTGCTTGAAAAAGGTGCCAATCTATCGGGAGGGGAAAAACAGCGGCTGGCGCTTGCCCGTACAATGCTTAAGAACTCCTATCTCTGGCTACTTGACGAACCAACGTCATCAATGGATTCCCTTACGAGTTTTAATATTTATCAGGAATTATTTGAACTAGCGAAACATGATACACTTATCCTCATTAGCCATCGCTTGAATGGACTGGAAACAATGGATCAAATTGTCGTTATGGAAGAGGGCAAAGTTGTTGAAGTCGGCAGTTATGAACAATTGTTGGAAATGCAAGGTTATTTTTACGAACTGAAACAAATTGAACAAAGCGTTTTTCACGCATAATAAAAAAGTGATTGCTCTTTTGGGCAATCACTTTTTTAATATCACGTATTAACGGTCTGTAATACCCCCACCTCTAAATATGAGGGTAGCCCTACATGTGAAGATGGGGGATATACAGTCCGTAAAACCCTGATTCTGTTCAACTAACATTCAGTGGGGGAGGCAAGGAAAGCCCCACTGACTGAAGTTTCACTTTATGAATAAACCAAGAACACTCGTAACTTCAGTCATAAGAGGTTCAATTTTCCTTATCTCCAAAAGCATCATCTTTGTCGGCAACAATAAAAGCGAGGATGATGGCTATGATAATCACTAATCCTGGAGCAACAAACATTAGAAAATCATTAAACATTTCGTTCACTCCTTCTTACCTTGGATATATTCCTCATCAAACAAGAACAGTTTTAATAATAAATAGATCGACGGGATCAGTAATGCGAGCCCGAGTACGAAGACGATAACAAGCGAAATAGCCATTGCTTGGTTGGTGAAGCCTTCATGAATCGTCAAGTGCGGGTAAAGCAGGTAAGGATAATGGGCAATACCGTATGCGAAAAATGCAAATGCAAATTGACCGACTAACAACCACAACGCAGCTGTATAACTTCTTTTTCTCCAAATGAACCACGTAGTCAATGCCCACAGCACAAAGGAAACGGCAAACATCCACCATAGGTTCAGCAGATTTTCGAACAACATGTAGTTATGGTAGCGGAGTTCAATAATAATCCCCGAAGCTGCTACGATTAATGGGATAGCCCAAATTAACGCATATCTGCGCATCAAGTCTCTCGCATCAGCATCTTGCGCTTTATCTGCATACCATGTTAGGAATACTGCAGAAATGTATAATACAGCTATAATGGCAAGAACGACGATGGACCAGGATAATGGACTCGTAAATAATGCAAAATAGTCAAGCTGTGGAGTTCCATTTTCAATGGTTACAAATCCACCTTGAGCAATTGCAAGCACAACCGATAAAGCTGGCGGAATAAGCAATCCTGCAATACCGTACATGGTGGCATACCCTTTATGACCGGCTCGATACGATTCAAAGGCATAGTAGGAACCGCGGATTGCCATCAAGATCAAAGCGATACTGCCTGGAATTAGTAAGATTGTTCCGAAGTAAGTCGCCGTTTTCGGGAAAAATCCAACAATCCCAATATAGAAAAATACAAAGAACACGTTCGTCACGGACCATACTGGTGATAGGTACCGCTGAATAACCTTTGATAGGATTTTCTCTTTACCAATCAATATACTATAAGCATTGAAGAATCCAGCACCAAAGTCAATGGAAGCGAGGATGACATATCCAAATAAGAAGGTCCACAGTACGGAAATCCCTAATATTTCTAAACTCATTACTGCTCACCACCTTGTGTAGATTGAACTTTCGCTAATTCTTTTTCGAGCGGGTTATTTGCAAACATTTTACGTAGAATAACAATTGTTCCAATTCCCAAGATAAGGTAAAGAAGAGCGAATAGCACAAACATTAATCCAACATAATCACTTGTCGTGGCAGCCTCGCTGACTGTCATAATACCGCGCATGATCCACGGCTGACGGCCGAATTCCGCGAGCCACCAACCAGATTCAATAGCTAACATGGATAGTGGACCGCCTAAAACAATGAGCCAGCGGAACCAGTTTGATTCAACAAATGTGTATCTCATCCGTGATCCAAGCCAATATAAGAAGGATATTGCAATCATCACCATACCAATCGTAATCATAGTGTCGAAGTAATAATGCACTTCAAGCGGTGGTTGTTCCTCTGCAGGGAATTCATCGAGACCAATCACTTCAGAAGATGGACTTCCAAAGGCGAGAATACTTAAAACGTAAGGAAGTTTAATTGCATATTTTGGTTCTTGATTTTCATCGAGTACTCCGTATAACAGAAGTGGAGCACCTTCTCCCGTTTCAAAATGCCATTCGGCAGCTGCAAGTTTTTCTGGTTGGTATTCTGCCAGGTATTTACCAGAGAAGTCACCAATCAATGCTACTGCAACAGCAAAAATTAACCCGATTTTCATCGTCATATGCAATGCTTTTTTATGATACGTATGCTTCGAACCTTTAATTAGTTTAAATGCAGCTATTGCCGCTAATATAAAGGCAGCCGTCATATAGGACGCGGCAAGCACGTGAGCAATCTTCGTAGGTGATGCCAGGTTAAACATGGCAAGGACTGGGTTAACATTAACGAGTGTTCCATTTACAATATCAAACCCTTGCGGCGCGTTCATAAAGCCGTTCACTGTTGTAATGAAAAACGCTGACATCCCAGCACCGATGGCAACAGGTATCAATAGAAGAAAATGAGTCTTCTTATTTTTAAATCGGTTGCCGGTATATAAATAAATACCAAGGAATATAGCTTCAAAGAAAAAGGCGAAAACTTCCATGAATAAAGGTAAAGCAATGATATTACCTGCAAGTTCCATAAAGTTTGGCCACAATAAGGCAAGCTGTAGACTGATGATCGTTCCAGTAACTACACCTACAGCAACTGTAATTACATATCCTCTAGCCCAGCGTCTAGCCATAAGGATATAGTGGTCATCGTTCTTTTTAATTCCAAGCCACTGTGCAATCATAATAAAAAGTGGTATCCCAACACCGATAGTTGCATAAATAATATGAAACGATAATGTTAGCAGTGTCAGCATCCTGCTCGCAAATACAGGATCATGAAACATAAGCTTTTCCCTTCCTCTCTTTATAAGTTCGTGTACTATTGAACATAAGGAAAAACAGTTTTTACTTATGTTCGATAGTAAAAACTAGTTTCGTCTCTCTATTGTAGCTTATAAACGACGCGAAAGACTCATCTACTTATGACAATTTTTCAAAAACCCGTTACTTTATTTTGCACAAAGCAACGGGAATTATTATCATTACTTTATTTTGTGGAAATTGGCAACGTGAAGGTGAAATTCTCTTCCGCTGTCAGCTCTCCATCTTTATAGGTTCGTTCACTAAATACAACATCATACTCCCGGTTAATCAGAACGACCGTTGCTGAGCGAGTACCGTAGTTAGGCGTTTTAATAAAGGATGCGGATAATTTTCGTTCAAGTTCTAATCCTATACCCGTATTCGGCAGCATTGAATCAGGAGCTTCTTCTTCATTTTCGAGAATATGGAATAAATCGTCTGTTTTTACATGGTCGGTTTGACGTAGATAATCGTCCAACCTTGTTCTTCCTTTAACGACTTTCGGCCACGGTGTGTTTAGTGTTGCGTTGCTTAAACTATGTGGCCCTGCTGGCACTTCAGTAATCGTATTGTCTGCATTATTATAATGAAAGAGTCCGCTTGTATCACCAACGAGAATGTTGAATCCGGCATAGGCATCTCGCTCGTTACGGATTTTTTCAAGGAATTGGTTAGGAGAAGTGGTTGTCGATAGAAATTCATGCACAATATGCCCTCGTGACTTTTTATCTTTCCCTTCAAGGGAGAAATCACGAATATTTGTGAGAGCAGCAAATCGTCCTTCTTTCGTAATGCCAAGCCAAGTCCCTTGCTGGAGCATATCACGTCCGGCAAGAAGAAAAGGTGCATCAGGCCAATAGTGAGCTTTCTCGGTAGGTCTGTCGTAGAATTCATCCCGATTTGCGGCAACAATTAATTTATAATTCGGATGGTCTTGTAAATGAAAATGAATTAAACACACTACTAATCACCTCTTAACAATATATTATACGCTCGGCCATTCCCGTCCACCAATTTAAAGCTTTACAATCGTCACTCATCTGACAAACAAAGTGGAGTGTCAATGATAAGCCAAATGTTATAATGATAATAATTGATTTCAAAACGGAGAAAGAAGACATCATTTATGTGGAAAGTTCATTGAAAGGGTGAACAGCTACTATATTTACAAATCGTTGATGAACTAGAAAGGAAGATTTCAGATGGTGAATTCCCTTAAGGAAAAATTACCTTCTGAAAGAAAATGAGCTGAACAATTGGAGGTAAATCGAAGTGCCGTTGTTTTAGCTTATGATGAGGATGCTTACAAATGAAGAAAGATATATTATAATTGTAATTACGATGATAAACTAAGGTCAAAGTGTAGTATTTTCAATTCGTTTGTGTTGTAATAGAAGCAGGAAATACCTTATTAAATTCAGTGGTCTATTAGATATATTTCAACTGAAGGAGGAGGGCTTCTTGTGGAATTAAAGATGGAATGGGAAGGGAAAAGAGCTTTTAGCGGTGTAACTCCCTCAGGATATCCATTCATTACAGATGGATTGCCAGAGTTTGGTGGAGAGGGGCGCGGACCGACTCCAATGGAAATGTTGCTTGGAACGGTGATTGGTTGCACCGGAATTGATATTATTTCGATTTTAGAGAAAATGAAACTTGCACCGAAGGCCTTCCATGTCAAGGCAAAAGGAGACAGATCTCAAAGTCATCCGCGTCGTTATAAGGATATACATCTGCATTACACAGTGAACGGTGACATCCCGGAAGATAAATTATACCGGGCGATTGAGTTATCGTTAAATAAATATTGCTCCGTTGTTTATTCATTGAACGCGGAAATTACAGCAAGTTATTCATTGAATGGAGGAGACCAGGTCACAATGGACCTTGATTAAGGGGGAAAATGATGCTTGATTTTAATGCTTTTACAGTTGGTTTGATTATAGTCGTTTGTGTTATTGCAACGGTTCTGACATATAGGGTTTTAAAAGAAGAAGAACACAAGCAAAAGGCATACAAAGAAAGTGGTCAAACGATAGAAGACGAACTGCAGCGATCTTTGGAATATGAAACATCTTCTTGGAGCAGTAATGTACCTATTATGTCTTGGATATATATCGTTGCAACAGTTCTCTCGATTATCGCATTTGTTATTTATATGGCTTAATGGGACAGTATGGTTGCTGTCTCATTTTTCAGTGTATAAGAAACTAATATTCAGTGGGAGTGGTAAGGAAACCCCCACTGAATGAGTTTCACTTTATTAATAGTCTAGGAGAATAGGAATGTATCAGAATTCAGAACGATTTTTGACTGCCTTTAATCGAATCGAGAAGAAGTTACGGGCAATTATTAATAATGGACGGAATATTGGTTTTTCCAAAATGGTACATATGTTGAAGAATAGAAATGCGATTGTTGGAAGATATAGTGATGATCTGCTTGAATTTGCAGAATTACGAAATGCGATTGTTCATAATAAAGTCGATATGGCTCATGTAATAGCAGAACCGCATGAGTCTACAGTAAAGTGGGTGGAACGAATTGAAAAAGAATTGCTCCAACCAAGGATCGTGTCACCGAAGTTTATTAAAGAGGTCATTTCATTTCAGCATGACGAACCATTAACCAATCTACTTGCACTTATTCATGAAAAGAAAATATCAAAGTTTCCGGTTTATGATCATCAGGAATTCAAGGGGCTGATCAGTCAACGGGCGATCACTTTTTGGCTCGCCGGCAATATGTACGCAGCAAATAAAATGCCAATGGAAGTGACAGCGGGGGAAGTCCTCGAATATGAAACGAATGATAATTACCGCTTTATTGCAAAGAATACATCTGTACTAGAAGCGATCGATATTTTCAAAAAACAATTTGGCAGAGGGAATCGCCTGGAAGCCTTACTCATTACGGAAAGTGGTAAGGAAACGGAGCCCTTGATTGGAATCATTACGAACCTAGATATTATTGGACTCAGACAGCCAAATTAACAATAGTAAACTTTTACCATTGCGTTTTTTTAAGATAAGGTATAGAATATGATTACAAGCTACAATGTTCGTATGGAATTAAGTTTTAACCTCTAAATAATGAATAGGGAGTTTTATATCGAAGTTGGAATGTCGGGCCGTCTTTGAACGGAAGACAAGAAGGCTTCTGCAAACACCCACTTGAACAAAGTGAGTGGTTTAAAACTTTTTATTTCAGAAATACGGCAATTGTGGCTGTACCTACATATTATAAAAGGCTGATTTCCTTACTGGAGATTAGCCTTTTTTTGTTTGTTCGTACAGACGTTGCGAAGACAATCACATACTTAGCTTGTAAGGACGCTAACACTTTGATCGTGGTTAAAATGCTCATTCCGATCCATAGACAGAACGGATCTCACCACCTATAATCGAGATATAGAAAAAAGAGCGTTTTACAGATGTTGGGAGTGGGATTATGGGTGGTTTTTTAATATTTTACATCATATTTATTGTGCTTGCCTTAAGTACCGGAATTATCTTTTGGGTAAGGTATCAGTACCGGATACTCTCGGTATTATCGCTTATCTTTGCATTGCTGGCACCTCTTCTACTCCTGTTGACGGTTGCGCAGCGGGAAAAGAAAGAAGCCGGTGCATTTAGTTACTTAATGGAACAGGTAGGGGCTGGAAACACTTGGGCCCGGATTACGTTCATTATTCATATTTATCTTGTTGGTTGGATGTTATTTCTAACCGTTCGCCTGATCATTTACCTTGTGCAATCACCAGATGTTAGAGTGAAATATAAAAAACTACTAGAACAGATCCATAAATTAAAGCGGAAGAAGGAGGAAGGGACATGACGCTTCATTAGTAAATTCGTCGTGTTCTTATTTTTTCTTGCAATGTTTCTGTCTTTTGCATATAATAACAGTAATTCGAAAAAGCAAATAATAGCGATGAAGAGGGAAAAGTAGGATAGTCGATTTTTGGATAGAGAGCTTCGGCTGGTGAAAAGAAGCAAAATTGACGTCACGAACAATGGCCTCCGAGCTGCAGACTGAACGGAATCTAGTAGGTTGTGCCGAGTTGGCGACTCGTTATCAAAACTAAAGTATAGATGTTGTACTTAATGAGGCTGTAAGTGTGAACTTACAGTGAAATAAGGTGGTACCACGAATTGTAAACCCGCGTCCTTATCAATTATGATATTGACGTGGGTTTTTTATGTTTTGCGAAGAAGGGGAGGATTTAGTTGAATAAACATATCGTTCTACAAACAGATTTCGGATTACATGATGGGGCAGTTAGTGCAATGAACGGGGTTGCTTTTTCCGTTGATTCAACACTTAGGATATCTAATTTAACACATGAAATCCCGCAATATAATATTTGGGAAGCATCGTATCGTTTATACCAAACGGTTGCTTACTGGCCAGAAGAGACCGTGTTTATTTCCGTTGTCGACCCTGGTGTCGGAACGGAACGTTTAAGCATTGTGGCGAAAACAAAGGACGGGCATTATATCGTAACACCGAATAATGGGACACTTACCCATCTTGCACATAGCACGGGGATTGTTGCGGCTCGCGTCATTGATGAAAATATAAATCGCCTCCCCCGATCTGGTGAATCGTATACATTCCATGGCCGTGATGTATATGCCTTTACGGGAGCAAGACTTGCGGCTGGTGTAATTAGTTTTGAGGAAGTCGGTCCGGAACTCTCACTTGACGATGTGATAAAGCTAAGAATCCCTGAAGCGACATATTCAAACGGTATTATTCATGGAAATATTGATATTCTCGATAGCCGTTTTGGTAACTTATGGACGAATATCAATCGCGAACTTTTTAAAAAAGCAGGCATTGAGTATGGAGACGCGGTTGAAGTGACGATTGTGCATAACTCGACAAAAGTATATAAAAATTTAATTACTTTTGATCGATCATTTGCAGACAGGCGCCTTGGTGAGCCCTTATTATTTGTGAATTCCATTGATAATCTGGGAATAGCGATCAATCAGGGGTCCTTTGCCGATGCGTATCATATCCGTTCTGGGGTGAATTGGACGATTATAATTGAGAAATAATCTAACTTAGTTGTCATGAGTTTGTTAGAAGTTCACAGGCAGGATTCCGGAAAATTACGCTATACTATAGACATAAATTCACAGGAGAAGGTGAATCTATGCTGGAAATTATTTTGGATGAATTTCATTATTCCACGCTTTGGAATGGTGGAATCCTAATTTATATCGGTTTTATTTTTATTATTTATTTTTTATTATTGCCACAGAATAAAAAATATCCGGTTGGGAAACAAATTATGTTTGTCGCAGGTATGATTGCTGTATTTGCAGCGCTTGGCAGTCCGATTAATGTAATTGCAAGAATTAAATATAGTTATCATATTATTCAGCTTGTATTATTGGTGCTTGTAGCGCCTCCATTGATTATCATTGGTTTTAAAATAGAGATATTTGAACATGCAAAGAAAATTAACATCTTAGATAAAACACTTAACTTTTTAGCAAAACCGATTGTCGGATTTTTAAGCTTCTTTATCCTTTTCTATACTTACCATATTGCAAGTGTATTTAATTTTGCACGACTGGATTTATATATTAATTATTTCTTTATGCTTGCATTGCTTATCGCAGGAATTCTATTATGGATGCCGATTGTGTCACAGCGCTTTTTAAACACCAAGAAAAAACAGCTGTATATCCTATTCTGCATTCTTTTCTTTATACCGTATAGCCTGGTTTTGTTGTTATCAGACAAGAGTCTCTACCTTGTTTATACAGATGTTGAATTGTTTATGCAATCCCTCACGGTCTGTATGCCAAATATAAAAGAATTACCGCCCGAATTTGCAGCAGCCCTCTTGCCGTTCAATCCGGAAGAAGAACAAATGCAAGGTGGCGTGATGCTTTTAATCAGCCAGCTCATTTTGTTTGGCATCGCTTTTTTCGCGGCATCGATAACTCGTAAAGAAAAAATACATATTTAAACATGTATTTGAACACTTTTAAAACATTCAACGATAAATGGAAGGTATTTGCCCAGGAGGTGTGGCGGATACCTTCTTTTTCTAATATAATAGACTAATAGAAATCGAGAGGAGCAAGAGTTTGAAGAGAAAGAAGTGTTGGTTGAAAGTTGTCGGAATCTTACTTGTCATTCTAGTGATATTGGATGTTGGAGCTGGAGTCTTCTTTTATAAATTGGCGATTGAACGGGGAACAAAGGAATTCTTGACTGGAAACGCAGATTTGGAAGTTTCTGCTGAGGCGATGGATGTATTTACGAAAGGGGATTGGCGTTCGTGGGCCGATACCCAGGACTTTGAATATTGGCAAATGGAGTCGTTCGATGGACTTACACTTCAAGGTTATTTTTTAGAAGCAGAAGAACCGACAAATAAGACGGTTGTCTTCGCGCATGGTTATCTTGGGCGCGCTCAGGATATGGCTTTATTTGGACAATATTATTATGAAGAGCTTGGGTTTAATATGTTTACCGCAGATAGCCGTGGGCATGGTTTGAGCGAAGGAGATTATTATGGTTTCGGTTGGCATGACAGGCTTGATTATGTCGCTTGGATTGATCGGATTATTGCTGAACTCGGTGAAGATACAGAAATAATACTTCACGGTGTATCGATGGGGGCGGCAACGGTTTTAATGACGCTTGGAGAAGAACTGCCAGATAATGTGAAGCTTGCCGTAGCGGACAGTCCGTATTCTAGTGTCTATGATTTATTTGATTATCAGTTGGATCGTATGTTTAATCTACCAAGCTTCCCGATCCTTCCAACAATGGGAATGGTAACGGATTTTCAAGCAGGTTATTCATTGAAAGAAGCATCTGCACTTGATCAGGTTGAAAAAGCTCAGGTACCGATCCTTTACATTCACGGTGGAAAAGACACCTTCGTTCCAACCGAAATGACGAAAACACTTGTTGAACATACGAAAACAGATACAGAGATGCTGATCGTACCCGGAGCAAACCACGGCGAATCCATCGTCCTCGACCGCGAAGGTTACCTTGAAGCCATGAACAGCTTTTTTGATAAACATCTTTATTGATAGACAAGTTTAAATATAGGACTGGAACATAGCTATTTTATCCATAGTAGAATAGTTATGTTCCAGTTTTTTAATTAACTGGTAATAATCTTCATTGACCGAGAGTACAACTTTTGTTTGAACTGCTCTGTAGAGGCAAACGAGACGAGCGAATGGGGGGAAAGCCTGTTTGCTTTCCAATTGGTTCGAGAGAGATGGACTGATGGGAGAATAAAGTCCGTTTGTTTTCCAATTCGTAGGAGAGAGATGGACTAATGGGAGAATAAAGTCCGTTTGTTTTCCAATTAGTACGAGGGAGACGGGTTAATGGGAGAATAAAGCTCGGTTCTTTTCCCAATCGAACAAGATGAGCGTACAAATTGGAAAATAAGAGTTGTTTGTTATCCCAATTCATCGGGTTGAGTATTCTGATGGGTTAATAAAACCTGTTCTTTTTCCATTACAGTGACGTGAGTGGACTAATAGGAGAATAAAACGATTTGTTTTCCGATTTGAACAAGAAGTGTGCGCTAACGAGATCATAAAGCAATTACTTTACATAATTATCGAGAAGAGATGTGAGTTAATATCTCCCAATCCGATTTTCATAGCGAATCATCCACTGAGATAAAGGAGGGTAGGTAAAATTTATAAAAATTAATTATTTATTTTTATAAACGCCGTTGCATATTTATGCATAAGTGTGTATAATGATGAATAATTAATTTTTAGAAAGCGAGTTGTTCAAATTGAGGAAAGCGGCAATCATAGGTGGAACGGGGTACGGGGCGATTGAATTAATCAGATTGTTACATAACCACCCCAAACTAGAAGTGACAAAGGCAATTAGCCATTCCCAAAGTGGTGAAGTCCTTTCATCAATTTACCCGCATTTGGAGAAACTACATGAAATTAAAATGGTAGATTTGGATATTAAGAGTTTAGAAGCTGAAGTAGATATTGTCTTTATCGCGACTCCAGCAGGCGTTGCAAAGACAATCGTACCCGATTTACAAGATCTCGACTTGCAAATTGTCGATTTATCCGGAGATTTACGGTTATCTTCACGGGATGTTTATAAGGAATGGTACGGGAAAGAAGCGGCACCACAGGAAACGATTAATCAAGCTGTTTACGGTTTAACGGAAATTTATAAAGAAGAAGTTCAATCCGCGAAAATCATTTCCAATCCGGGCTGTTTCCCAACATCTGCATTACTCGGGACGATACCAGCACTCGAAAAAGAGCTCATTAGCCCAAAAGGAATTGTAATTGACGGGAAAACGGGTATATCCGGAGCAGGCCGGACACCTACAGGTACGACTCATTTTCCGGAAGCGAATGATAATGTATTACCATATAAAATTGGCAGGCATCAGCATATACCTGAAGTCGAACAATATTTGTCAAAAACAATTGATGAGCAAGTAACTACGATTCTTACAACTCATCTTATCCCTATGACACGGGGATTGATTTGCACGATTTATGCTGAATTAAATCAAGACATAACGACAAAAGAAGTAATCGAACTCTATGAAACGTATTATAAAGAAGATAAATTCATCCGCGTCTTGAATGAAGGCGAGTTCCCGGCAACAAAAGCGGTGCAGGGAAGTAATTTCTGTGATATCGGCATTTGGGTGGACAAAAGAAGTGATCAATTAATCATTGCTGCGGCGATTGATAACCTAGTGAAAGGTGCAGCCGGTCAGGCAATTCAAAATACGAATCTCATGAACGGCTGGGAAGAAGACCTTGGTCTCGCTGTCGTTCCAATGTATCCATAGGAGGATTTTACAAATGACTTCAGTAAAGGAAAAACAAATAAAAATATTGGAAAATGGCAAAGTAACGACACCTAAAGGATTTCAGGCAGGGGGCGTCCATACCGGCCTCCGGAAAACAAAGCTTGATTTCGGCTGGATTCATTCCGAAGTACCAGCGACAGCGGCGGGCGTTTATACATTAAACGCATTTAAAGCTGCTCCGTTGCAAGTGACAAAAAATAGCTTAGATAAAACCGGAAAAATTCAGACTCTTGTTGTAAACTCTGCGAATGCGAATGCGGTCACGGGTCCACAAGGAGAGAAGAATGCATTAGAAACCCAAAAGTTAGTTGCCGAGAAAAAGGGGGTCGAAGTAGATCACGTTGCTGTTGCTTCGACCGGAATCATCGGTGTGCAACTTCCTATGGAAAAGCTATACAAAGGAATCAATTGGATGGATGAAGCGGAGAACCAAGGTGCAGAACGGTTTGAGTCAGCAATTTTGACGACAGATACGGTAACAAAAAACGCAGCAGTCGAAGTTGAAATTGACGGGAAGCTGGTCACAATTTCGGGAGCAGCAAAAGGTTCTGGGATGATTGCGCCAAATATGGCAACGATGCTTTCCTTTATTACAACCGATGCTGCCGTGGAGCTGTCAAGCCTTGAGGCAGGTTTACGCCAGGTAACAGATAAATCTTTTAATATGATTACCGTTGACGGGGACTGCAGTACAAATGATATGGTCCTAGTCCTTGCAAATGGATTACAGAAAAACCAAACATTAAATGAATCTCATCCGGACTGGGATCTATTTCTTAATGGATTGCAATATGTTAGTCAAGATTTAGCGAAGCAGATTGCAAAAGACGGGGAAGGGGCAACGAAACTTATCGAAGTGCAAGTAAAAGGTGCCGGAACAGACAAAGCGGCAGGGGAAATTGCTAAAGCAATCATTTCCTCGAATTTAGTAAAAGCTGCTGTTTACGGATCAGACCCGAACTGGGGACGGATTGTCTGTGCGGTCGGTTATAGTGAACAGCCGATTGAAGTCGATAAAGTTTCCATTGCTCTTGGAGATTTACAAGTTGTAGAAAATGGTTTACCAATCGACTTTGATGAAGAAGCGGGAACAGAATATTTACAGCAAGAAACGGTAACGATTCATGTTGATTTACAAAATGGGGCGGGGGAAGCAACGGCATGGGGTTGTGACTTAACCTATGACTATGTGAAAATCAATGCTTCCTATCGAACGTGAGGTGAGAAAATGGAGATTATTGTTTTAAAAGTTGGCGGCAGTATTTTGAAGAAACTTCCGACAGCTTTTTTTGAAACAGTTGTTCAATTAAAAAGAAGCGGAAAAATCCATCCGGTTATCGTGCATGGCGGGGGACCGGAAATTAATCAGGCACTGACAAAAATGAATGTAAAAAGTGAATTTGTAAATGGCTTGCGAGTGACGACGAAAGAAGTGCTCGAAGTAGTTGAACATATTTTAAGTGGAAGTGTGAATAAACAAATCGTATCGAAGCTCCAACAAAGCGGTGGTACGGGAATTGGTTTAAGTGGAGTGGATGCTGCACTATTAAAAGTGATACCAAAGGATTCTTCAGGGAAGCTAGGCTATGTCGGAGAAGTGAAAGAAGTAAATGAAGATTGGCTCAAGTTAATTATTGAAAATGGTGGAATCCCGGTTGTTTCTCCGATCGGTATTCATGAATCGGGTCAGCATTACAATATTAACGGGGACACGGCAGCAGCGGCAGTAGCAGAAAGTTTACAGGCTAAGCTTGCTTTAATCAGTGATATTCCAGGAGTATTGGAAGAGATTCAAGGAGAAAAGGTATTACTCCGACAACTGACGAAAAAGGAAATTGAAGCAAAAATTTCAGCGGGAATCATATATGGCGGCATGATTCCGAAAGTATATTCCGCTCTAAAGGCACTTAACGGCGGTGTGAAAGAATCCGTAATTTTAAACGGACTTACACCTGAAGATTTAAAATCCTATATTGCAGGGAAACGTGTCGGGACTAAGATTGTGATCGGGGAGGTCCAGCATGTCTAATACATTAAGCAAAACAACAAAGTCTGCAGTAATGAATACGTACGGGCGCTTTCCATTAACGATTGTAAAAGGGAAGGGAAGCTACGTCTGGAGTGATTCAGGAGAGAAATATTTAGACTATACTTCAGGTATCGCCACATGTAACCTCGGTCATGTTCCAGCTCAAGTGCAAGCAGCGTTACAGGAACAACTGGATACATTGTGGCATGTATCGAATCTCTATCATATTCCGATTCAAGAAAAGCTCGCAACCATCTTAACAGAGAATAGTATTTTTGACGCTGCATTTTTCTCTAATAGTGGAGCAGAAGCGAATGAAGCAGCGATCAAATTAGCGAAGAAGTATGCGAAAGATCAGGGGAATGTAGAACGGACGGAAATTGTCACCTTCAAACAATCTTTTCATGGAAGAACAGGGACGACACTTGCAGCAACGGCGCAGGAAAAGATTCATAAGGGCTTTACACCGATTGCGCCAGGTTTCCGTTACTTGCCCTATAATGATATAGAAGCACTGCAAGAAATTCATAATGGCAGAACAACTGCTGTTCTCCTTGAACTTGTCCAAGGAGAAGGTGGAGTGAATCCCGTTCAGCAGGCTTGGGTGACAGAACTTGCAGCAATCTGTAAGGAAAACGATATTCTACTCATGCTGGATGAAATTCAGACGGGAATGGGAAGAACCGGCACACTCTTTGCTTACGAACAATTTGGGATTGAGCCGGATGTCATTACGCTAGCGAAAGGGCTTGGTTCTGGTTTTCCGATCGGTGCAGTGCTGGCGAAGGACAAAGTGGCAGCAACGTTCACACCAGGAACGCATGGCAGTACCTTTGGTGGAAATCCACTTGCAGCTACGGCGGGTTATGCGACGGTAAAGTCGATGCTAACAGATAAAATATCTGAGCATGTGCAAATGTTAAGTGAATATTTCTTCAGCAAGTTAAATGAGTTGAAAGAAATATATCCGGAAATTAAACAAGTAAAAGGAAAAGGCCTACTTATAGGCCTTGAAATGGAAAAAGGAGCGGGAACGTACATTATTGCTCTTAGGGAGAAAAATGTACTTGCATTATCCGCAGGCGAGCATGTTTTACGGATATTACCGCCGCTTACAACCACGACAGAAGAGATTAATGAATTTCTCAAGCAATTTGTAGAAGTTATGAATGAAAAGTGAAAAACTAAATAACACGACGATAAGAGGATAGGATGCAAAGGCATCTATCCTCTTTTTACACGCCTTAAATTTATTAATAATCCTTTAACTACTGTAGCTCTTTTCTCCACTGTCTAACTCTACTTACGGTTATACCAATTATATTGGCAATTTCTTCGTCTGACATCCCTTTTTTAAGCATATTTAAAGCAATATGTTTTCGTTCTTGTGCTATTCCTTCCGCTCTTCCCTGATCCCGATAAGTATTTGGCAACTCTAACACACGATCCGCTTCCTCACGTGGAAGCTTGTTAATTTCCTCATGCATTTGCTTTTCCTCCTTCTCGTTTAGCTTTAAATAGGTTTCGAAAAATCCATAGATTAATTCCATTTTCGCAGGGTCTAATTCCATTCGAGAGACCATGCGGAGAAATTCTAATTTCACTTGTATACGTTCTTTTTCCGTATAGTTCATCTTACTTAAGAATGCTGCTACAATCGGATTTGTCATCTTAATATACTTACGCCAGTTTTTATTAATTAAATGAAGTTGTTGAAAGTGAAAGTCAATGATGCGGATGGTTGGTAGATCGATACTAAACTGTGTAGGCAGTTCTTTCTTTTCATTATAACTGAAAACAGCAATCGGTAGAATTGGTTTGCGGTATTTTTCGTAGAGACGGGTATTGTAGATAAACATACGTTCGTTAAATTCCTCTTGATAGTATGATTGTGGCTCGACATGGATAAGGATAATCGTGTCCTCTCCTTTAATTTTTACTTCTGCAAGTATATCAATGCGTCGTTTTTCACCTTTTAAGATATCGGTGAAAACCTCTTGATCTAGAAAACTTACAGTAGAAAAGTTGATATGCTCATACACTTCGGGGAAAAAGGCTTCCATGAAATCTTGAAAAAAGACTTGAATGACTTCTTTAAATAGGCGGTCGTGGTCGGTGTATGAGGGTTTTCTTTCGAGGATAAATGCGGTTGTTTCCAATCATTATCAGCTCCTATATTATATTGTGCCGCTATTATATCATAGAATTAAAGAATAATTCTAATATTAAGTTCAACACTTTTAATGAGAATATTGCCTAATATCCGATTTCCGATATATGATGGGATTATAGCAACTTTACTATTAACCATCATATTCATTATAATTTAGTTATCTGTACAAGGAGAATCTGCAAAGCCGATTAATGAATTCACAGGCAGGGTGATAATAGCAGGGATTCCAGCACAACAATTGCAATGCTGTTGATAATTTATATGGTTTTTAAATATTCTGTTCATCTATAAGTGGCATTTTATTTTGTATCAACCAATAGTTAATGACGTCTTTTATTATCAGATTGATTTTGCTTCATTTTTACAATTGGCATAGATATAATCTGTAAATGGTTAAACTGTTGTTGAAAATGGTTATAGTATAAATAAGAGTATGCTTGAAATAAAGGTGGTGGAAGAAATGGCTATTCATAAGGAAGATTTATATCGAATGCTGGATTCCTTAAGCAATGAAGATAAGAAAGCAACCCTTGATTTTATAGAATTTTTGATTGAACGCTCGAAGAAACAAAAGCCCAAACCATGGCAAAAGATTGATGAATTAGAAAGTGCTCTCAAGAAAGAATTACAACTGGGTTAAAAGGATTGACGATATACCGTAGCATAACTGGGAAATACCTACTTCTTCTCTTTACTATAAACTAGTTTTTGTAGTTTTTTAGCATACCTCGGAAAAACTGGATCATAGTGTTTAGTTAATTGATCAACCACACGCACTATTAATCGTTTGTTTTCAGAACTATCCGATTCATATCTTGTCTCAATTACTTTATAATATTTTCGCTACAATATGAAGTGCGTGAAAAGCCTTCTTCCAGTAAACTAACCTCTCCATAATCGTAAGTAACCATGTAGTTACTGTAAAAGTATTCCAATACATTTTGAATTGCACCCTGCTTATCACTTTTGATGAATTTTCCGCTTCCTCATAAGACTAGCTGTCGGAATATGGATTTTTGAACATTGTCAAGGATCGTTTATTACACCGTCTTCGTAATTTCTTTAGAAGTAACAGATATGTTTGTGGAATAATGGGAAAAATAATCGGTGATCCAAATAACAGTAAAGCTAGGCACTTAAACATTCTGTTCATCTATCAGTAGCTATTTTATTTGGAATTATGGGTTGGGGTTTCTTTTTAATCATTCAAAAATATTTTAGCGAATTATTTTTCTCTTAAAATGGAAGTGTAAGAATTGTGCTTAAACGTAATGAAGAGTTGTTATCCCTGTTCGATCGGACAGCGGAAGTCTTAAGAAGCTGACTTTTTCTAATAATGTAAGATTGTCGTAAACTATTTCGTATTTCGAATCAATTGGAAAGATGAGTGGATCCTAATAAAAATACAGCTTTCCCAAATAGGAAAAGCTGTAGATCTTCATTCTGATGTTTTTATTGCTCCTGCATCGGCTGGCTCACTGGTTCAATACCGGCATCGACGGCATACGCATGTTGAATCTGCTTCGTAATTGGCCCCGAGGAACCATTATGAATCGTGTGACCATCCACATTAATAATCGGTGTGATTTCGTTTGTACTACTTGATAGGAAAACCTCATCGGCATCTTTAATATCGCCTACATGGTAAGCTTCTTCAATAAAAGGAATCCCCAACTCATCAGCAAAGCGCTCCACTGCCAAACGGACACATCCATGAAGGATGGCGCTCGTTGCTGGATGAGTATAGATCTTACCATTTTTTACAAAATATACGTTTGAAGCACTACATTCCGTTACGGTACCGTCCTTATGAAGAATCGCTTCAAAACAACCTTGTTCTTTCGCTTCCTGTTTAGCCATTAAATTTGGTAAAAGATTCAAGCTTTTAATATGGCAATGACTCCAACGGATATCCGGCATTGTAATAACGGGAACACCATGCTTCATCAATTCCACATTTCGTTTCGCTGGTTCGAGATACGCATAGACATTCGGTGTAATATTGTCTGGAAAAACATGGTCTCTTGGAGCTGATCCGCGCGTAACCTGTAAATATACTTTTCCATCTGTTTTCATTTCATTTTTTTTAAGCAGCTCTTCAAGTGTGTGAATAAAGTCTTTCCTATTATACGGAAAACTTAATTTAATTTCAGAGAGGGAACGATAAAGCCGATCGATATGTTCATTAAGGAGATAATATTTCCCTTGATAAATTCGAATTACTTCATATACTCCATCCCCAAATTGCAAACCTCTTTCTTCAAAGGGATAATTTAATTTATCTTTATGCATAAAAGAACCTTGTGCAAATACGATTGGATAGACAGTCATCGGAAAACTCACCCTTCTGTATTACAAATTTATTCCTAGTCTATCGGTTTTACTTTTAAATGTAAATGGTTCCATCTAAATAAAATGAAATAATTTAATCGAATTTCTATAATTATTTTATGCCGATTAGATGAAAAGGTTAACTTAAAATAAAATTTAACTTGATTTATTTTTACATTGTTGTTATAATAATATTTGTCGTTAAAAAACGAATCTTGTTTGCGGGTGTAGTTTAGTGGTAAAACCTCAGCCTTCCAAGCTGATGATGAGGGTTCGATTCCCTTCACCCGCTCCATACATATGTGATTAACGCAGTGTCTCGTAAATGCAATGGTTTCGAGGCGCTGCGTTTTTATGTTGTAATATTTAATGGGTGCTGTGGATTGCAAGAAGGATTTTTACAATATGCAACATCTATTCAATGTGTTGAAATGAGCATTAAGTGGGGGTATTACAGACCGTTAATACGTGATAAAGTGAAACTTCATTCAGTGGGGGGCCTTAGCCCCACTGAATGTTAGTTGAACAGAATCAGGTATTTACGGACTGTATATCCCCATCTTCCACATATTGGTTTCCTTTCTGTTTAGAGATGGGGTATTATAGACCGTTAATACGTGATAAAATAAGAGAATTATTATGAGATGAAGGAGGTGGTCGTTGTGAGGATAGATGAATTGAAACAGGAAATTATTGAATATAGCAAGGAAATTGGGATTGATAAGATAGGATTTGCTTCTGCCGATGTGTTCAGTGAACTCCGAGAAAGGTTGCGCCGGCAGCAAGAGCTAAATTACCAATCCGGATTTGAAAAAGGCACGATAGAAGAACGGACTGAACCCACACGCCTGCTTCCAGAAGCCCAGTCGATCATCTCTATCGCAATTGCTTACCCGAGCCGAATTAAAAATCAAATCCGCGGTACAAGAGAAGAAAGGCGAGGAATCTTTGCACGAGCATCTTGGGGTGTAGACTACCATGTTGTACTTCGCGACCGGTTGGAAAAGCTTGTTGAATTTATTCGAGAGAAAGTTCCAGAGGCAAATACGAAGGTGATGGTCGATACTGGGGAACTTTCCGACCGAGCAGTCGCAGAACGAGCAGGCATTGGTTTCAGTGGAAAGAACACATCCATTATTACGAAAGAGTTTGGTTCCTTCGTTTACCTTGGTGAAGTAATCACAAATCTGCCATTCATACCGGATGAGCCGGTCACAGATAGCTGCGGAGATTGTACAATCTGTATGGACGCTTGCCCGACAGGGGCGCTCATTCAGGGTGGACAGCTGAACGCTCAGCGCTGTATTGCATTTCTTACCCAAACGAAAGATTTTTTACCAGAACCTTTCCGGGATAAAATCGGGAACCGGATTTACGGTTGTGATACTTGTCAGCAAGTCTGCCCTTGGAATAAAGGAGTCGATTTCCATATCCATCCGGAATTAGAACCGGATCCGGAAATCGCGAAGCCGAAACTAAAACCAATGCTACGAATCTCCAATAGAGAATTTAAGGAAAAGTTTGGTCATTTATCTGGGGCTTGGCGTGGCAAAAAACCACTCCAGCGGAATGCACTGCTTGCCCTTGCCCATTTTAAAGATAAAACGGCGGTTGAAGAAATAACGATCGTAATGAAAGAGGACCCACGACCAGTGATTCGTGGAACAGCTGCATGGTCTCTCGGTAAAATTGCAACGCGTGAAGCCCACGAAGCGATCAGGGAGGCAATGCAGACGGAAGAAGATGAACAAGTACTTTATGAAATGGAAAAAGGTCTAGAATTCGAATTGCGAGCATAAAGTGAAACTTCATTCAGTGGGCATCCTTACCCCCCACTGAATGTTAGTTGAACAGAATCAGGTATTTACGGACTATGTAGCCCTACCTTAACATTTTGTTTTTCCCTCTTGTTTAGAGGTGGGTATTACAGACCGTTAATACGTGATAAACAGTGAAAGAAATAGGTACAAGCATGCTCCCATATACTTTAATGGGGGCGATTTTTATGTATTCACTTAAGGAATATTGGCTTGGAGTCTTTTCAAATGAAACAGAGCAGCCAGAATGGTGGCAGCGAAAACTTGCCTTATGGGAAAGAGAAAAGGCGAGTATCGTTAAAGTTAGTGGGAGAGGTGAACTGTTTCGTAAACTTCGATTCGATGATAAAACCTTGCAGGAATATTTGCTCCATATTAGTTTTTTAATAAAACAAAAAGAGCATTATCATTTGGAAGAACAGCTTATCTCTTATCGTATGGAACTGAAAAATGGAAAAATAATAAAACATGAGGAAATTCCAAGGGAGCAGCCAGCGAGAGAAAATCCGAATTCATTGTTGGAAGATTCAGGTGGCGTGAGACAGGACTTTGTCTATGACAGAAGAGAAGCGGTCCGCTATGCTGAACGTTGGTGGAATAGCCATAATCCAGATTTCCGTGTATTTGAAGATGACTGCACAAACTATATTTCTCAGTGCTTGCTTGCCGGAGGAGCCCCGATGCGCGGTGCCCCAGTGCGAGAACGTGGTTGGTGGTATACAGGCAATAGTTGGAGCTTCAGTTGGGCGGTTGCTCATTCGCTGCGCTGGTATTTAAGTGGCTCGACATCGGGACTTAAGGGGAAGGAGTTACAAAGCCCAGAAGAGCTGCTGCTAGGGGATGTGATCTGTTATGATTTTGAGGGAGACGGGCGCTGGGATCATAATACGATTGTTGTAAATAAGGATGCAAATGGCATGCCGCTTGTGAATGCCCATACGAATAACAGCAGAAATCGCTACTGGACTTATGAGGATTCGGCTGCTTGGACACCGAATATTCAATATAAATTTTTCCGGATTGGAGAGTAGCGTGCTATAATGAAAAAGTTGAACAAGTTTTAGAAATTAAGGAGATAGAAAAGTGAGTTTACATGTCGTATTATACCAACCAGAGATTCCTGCAAATACAGGTAATATAGGGAGAACGTGTCTCGCAACCGATACGAAGTTGCATCTTGTGCATCCGCTTGGATTTTCGACAGATGATAAAATGTTGCGCCGGGCTGGGCTTGATTATTGGAAGCACCTGGATGTTGCTGAACATCAATCGATTGAAGAGCTATTTGAAATCTATCCAGAGGCTGAATTTTATTATATCGAGAACTTTGGTACGAAACATTATACGGATTACGATTTCAGCAATACAACAAAGGATATTTTCTTTGTGTTCGGCAGGGAATCGACCGGTATACCAAAAGAGTTAATTGCAGGCAAAGAAGACCGTTGTCTTCGGATCCATATGAATGATAAAGTGCGTTCACTCAATTTGTCGAACACAGCGGCAATCATTATTTATGAAGCGCTAAGACAACAGCAATTCCGAGGATTAGTCTAAATATGAAAAAACCGCCATCTAAAAATCGATGACGGTTTTTTAAGTTACTGATTATTTCTAGGTACTCCTGGTTTTGCTTCATAACCAGATGTGAAACAGGAAACGAGGAATGTAATGACAACTCCCATAATTAATGCTAATTTCATTGAAAAGTCCTCCTTCAGCTATATGACCCTGACACAATAATTATTATATGATTTTATTATAAAGGATTCAACTTGAATTGTGAACTACCAACCTAAATTGTCAGATATCACCTGCTTTTAAGTTACCAGTGAAATGTAAGGGTTATCATTGATTCTGTTCTGTTTTTTAAGGTTGAATCGTTGTAAGTCGCATTATTTTCATGTATATTTATAGGTGGGACGCATAACCGTCCTTACAAAAATATTAACCGTTTACAAGGACGGGCAATATTACTTCAATGGGGGTATCAAAAGTGATACAAAATGGGGAATCTGCACAACAATTTTGGCGACAGATTTACGGACCAAACAGGGGGTATATCGAAGAACAATACGAATTGTATAAGGAAAACAGTGAAGCAGTAGAAGCTTCACTTCAAGAAATTTTCAATACATATGGAGCACCTTCATGGCTGTATAACGGGGATAGCGGTACTGCGGCACAGGCAGGAACCGAAGCAGTAAATGACGTAGATATGAAAAAAATCACCTCAGCTTTGAAATATGTTGAGGCTATTCGTCGTTATGGGCATACTGAAGCTGATATTTATCCTGTCGGCGGCTATAAAGGTGAAGGTGATAAATTTTTAGATTCGAGCACGTATGATTTAACAGATGAAGATTTAAAAGCGATCCCGGCTAAATGGTTATGGGATAAAGCACCAGCTGGTGTGGATAATGGTTTGGAAGTTATTGAACGTTTAAAGAAATATTATACAGGAACGATTACATTTGAATATGAGCATGTTAACAATCATGAAGAGAGAGAATGGTTTATCGATTTAATAGAATCAGGAAATGCAAGGGTTGAACCGACAGACGATGAAAGAAAACGATTATTGAAACGTCTCGTTGATGTGGAAGGGTTCGAAAACTTCCTTTCCAGAACGTTTGTCGGACAAAAGCGTTTCTCCATTGAAGGTCTTGAAGTGATGGTGCCGATGATTGATGAAATTGTGAATCATGCGACACAGGAAAGCATTGAAAATATCATGATGGGAATGGCTCACCGTGGTAGACTCGCTGTCCTGGCGAAAGTACTTGGTAAGCCATATGATAAGATTTTTTCGGAATTCAATTATTCATCCGATAAGGAATTAATGCCTTCAGAAGGCTCTCAATCCATTAGCTATGGCTGGACAGATGATGTGAAATATCACTACGGAGCAACGAAAGCATATCCGAGCGATAAAGAAGTAAAAACGAAAATTACATTAGCGCATAATCCATCCCATTTGGAGTTTGTTAATCCGGTAGTCGAAGGATTTGCACGTGCTGCACAAGATGATCGTTCGGAAAAAGGATACCCGAAAAGGGATTCAAATAAAGCGGTCGCAGTACTTATTCACGGCGACGCAGCTTTCATTGGAGAAGGTGTCGTTGCAGAGACGCTCAACTTATCCAACCTACCGGGATATAATACGGGAGGAAGCTTGCATATTATTGCGAACAACCTAGTCGGTTATACAACAGATAGGGAAGATGGACGCTCGACACGTTATGCAAGTGACTTGGCGAAAGGATTTGAAGTGCCGGTTATCCGTGTGAATGCGGATGATCCGATATCTTGTATTTCTGCGGTTAAAATTGCGTGGAAATATCGTCAGAAGTTTAAGAAAGACTTTCTTATTGATCTCGTTGGTTACCGTCGTCACGGTCATAACGAAATGGACGAACCGCGGACAACCCAACCGAAACTATATAAAGAAATTGATAATCATCCGCCAGTGGCAAAAATCTTTGCTGAACGTCTGGAGGAAAGAGGAACGATTGAGCAAGGTGAATATGAGAAATTACAGAAAGAAATCTATAATGAGTTATACGGAATTTACAGCAACATGAGTGAAACGGAAATCGGTACACCAGAACCACCAACGATGCCAGAGTATCTGTTGAATGGACTGGATGGCCATGAGACAAAAGTGGACGAGGACGTATTGAAGGAACTAAACACACAATTGCTGGAACGACCAGAAGGATTCACTGGCTTTAGAAAAACGGAACGGGTTTTAAGCCGTCGTGCAAAAATGCTTGAAGATGGCAATGTACTCGACTGGGGCGCAGGAGAAGCGCTGGCATTTGCTTCCATCATCCATGATGGTATTCCGATTCGTATTACCGGACAGGATACGGAACGAGGAACCTTTGCGCATCGTCATATTGTCCTGCATGATGTGAATACAAACGAAAAATATTGCCCGATCCATGGCCTAAAGGATGCGAAGGCTTCGTTTGATGTCCGTAACAGTCCACTTTCAGAGGCTGCAGTACTTGGATTCGAATATGGTTATAGTGTCTATTCACCTGATACACTAGTAATCTGGGAAGCTCAGTTTGGAGATTTCGCGAACGTTGGGCAAGTCATTTTTGATCAGTTCATTTCTTCCGCAAGAGCGAAATGGGGAGAAAAGTCCAATATGGTCATGCTTCTTCCGCATGGTTATGAAGGACAGGGACCGGAGCATTCAAGTGCAAGGTTGGAGCGCTTCCTTCAATCTGCTGCAGAGAATAACTGGATTATTGCAAATGTCACATCATCTGCACAGCTATTCCATATTTTACGCAGACAAGCTGCGCTAAGAGGCCGTAATGAAGCTAGACCATTAGTGATGATGACACCGAAGAGTAGTATGATTCGAAATCCAAGAATGGGAGCAGAGGCGAAAGAGTTCTCAGAAGGTAAATTCATGCCGCTGCGCCAGCAACCGAATTTTGAGCCGAATCGTGAAAAAGCTACACGTCTTCTAATCGGAAGCGGTAAAGTAATGGTCGATATTGAAGAAGAGATGTCCGAGTCGAAAGAGAATTATGATTGGCTCCAAATCTTACGAGTCGAACAGCTTTATCCATTCCCACAGAAAGACTTGAAAGCCGAATTAGATAGATTACCCAACGTGAAAGAAATTGTATGGGTACAAGAGGAACCGAGAAACATGGGGGCATGGGATTTCGTAGATGACTATTTACGGAATCTGTTGAAAGATGATCAAACATTACGTGTAATTAGCCGACCTAGAAGAGCTGCACCAGCAGGAGGAGTTCCTAGCTTCCACAAGGCAGCACAAAGCAAGATTATTAACCAGGCATTAACACAAAACTAAGGAGGAGTTACTGGTGCAAGATATCAAGATACCAGAATTAGCTGAATCAATCACAGATGGTACAATCGCAGAATGGCTAGTTAAAGAGGGGGAAAAGGTAGAAAAGGGCGACCCGCTCATTGAACTTGAAACAGATAAAGTAAACGTAGAGGTTAATTCGGAGTTTACCGGAGTTATTACAGAAATACTAACACCAGAAGGCGAAGATGTAACGGTAGGGGACGTTGTTGGCAAGCTTGATGAAAATGCAGAAGCAGGTGCAACGAGCACATCAGAGCAGAAACAGGAAAAAGCTCCCGTGAAAGAAGAAGCGCCTGCTCCTAAAGAAGAAACAGAGGCAGCACCAGAAGTGGTGGAGTCAGAAGAAACAGGTACAAACGGCGTAATTGCAACACCAGCAGCAAGAAAACGTGCGCGTGAATTAAATATTGACTTAAGTTCAATTGCTCCAGTTGATCCGTTAGGGCGTGTTCGTCCAGAAGATGTGGAGCGGGCAGCACAACAACAAATTGCAGCGGCAGAAAAAGCGCAAAAACAAGCAGAAGCAGCACCAAAACAAGAGAAGACGGAGTTTACGAAGCCAGTTGAACGCGTGAAGATGACCCGTCGTCGTCAAACGATTGCAAGAAACCTTGTAAATGTTCAGCAGGAAGCGGCGATGCTTACAACATTTAATGAAATCGACATGTCGGCAATTATGAAATTACGCGCGGAACGGAAAGATAAATTCCTTGAGAAGAATGGAGTAAAACTTGGCTTCATGTCCTTCTTCACGAAAGCTGTTGTCGGTGCACTTAAAGAATTCCCATTGCTCAATGCAGAAATTCAAGATAATGAACTAGTTATTAAGAAATTCTATGATATCGGGATTGCAGTATCAACAGAAGAAGGACTCGTTGTTCCAGTTGTCCGTGACGCAGATCGTTTGGACTTCGCGGGAGTAGAGCGAGAGATCATGAACCTTGGTATAAAGGCAAGGGAAAACAAACTATCCTTATCCGACCTGCAAGGAGGAACATTCTCCATTACAAACGGTGGTATCTTTGGATCAATGTTGTCGACTCCGATTCTGAACGCACCGCAAGTAGGAATTCTCGGTATGCATAACATTGTAAAACGCGCAGTTGTTATGCCTGATGATACGATTGAAGTCCGTCCGATGATGTACTTGGCACTTTCTTATGATCACCGTATTGTAGATGGTAAAGATGCAGTACAGTTCCTTGTCCGTATTAAACAAATGCTAGAAGATCCATACGATTTATTGCTTGAAGGTTAATAGATTAATCGAAAGTTTATAAAGCGAATCTGTTAGGGAGAGCCCCTGATAGATTCGCTTTTGCTTTTACCACGTATTAACGGTCTGTGATACCCTACCTCTAAACAAGAGGGAAAACCAATATGTTAAGGTGGGGGATATACAGTCCGTAAATACCTGATTCTGTTCAATTAACATTCAGTGAGGAGGTAAGGAATTTCCCGCTGAATGAAGTTTCACTTTATCCTTCCTTTTTACTGCTATTTCATATAAACTAATTGAAGGATATGGCATTATGGCGGAAAGATAAGTATAAATCTTTTTACTGCATAAGTGCAACTAAGGTTGTCACCGAAAGGCTTGGTGATAACCAAGTTTTCTAATAAAGAGAGGGAGAGCGTTAGATGGAGAATGATAAACGCATTCTTTTCACCGGTGGGGGAACTGCCGGTCATGTGATTGTGAATTTAGCCCTTATCCCAGTATATCAGCAGGCTGGTTGGGAGATTGATTATATCGGTTCTTATGAAGGAATCGAACGGGATTTAATTGAACCATTGGAAGGTGTAACGTACCATCCAATCTCAACGGGGAAGTTAAGACGCTATATGTCGATAGAAAACTTCAAAGATCCGTTTAAAGTATTAAAAGGAACGGTGCAAGCTTACGGGATTATCGGCAAAAGAAAACCGTCCGTCATTTTTTCGAAAGGTGGTTTTGTCTCTGTTCCTGTCGTAATTGCCGCTAAACTACGCGGTGTTCCAGCTGTTATTCATGAGTCGGATTACACACCAGGTCTTGCCAACAAATTATCGATACCATTTGCGAAGAAAGTACTTTCTACTTTTGAAGAAACACTTGAATTTCTTCCGGAACAAAAACGGGAATATGTTGGTGCGGTCATTAGAGAAGAACTCTTTACTGGTAATCGGGAAAAAGGACTGAAGTTTACTGGATTAAAAGGAGAAAAACCAGTCTTGCTTATCATGGGGGGAAGCGGCGGCTCAGAAATTATTAATGAAGCAGTGCGAACTAATTTACAGGAATTGTTGCAGCAATTTGAAATTATTCATATTTGCGGTCAAGGGAAAGTCGATTCAACCATTGACGCCCGCGGCTATGCACAATTTGAATATGTCCATGGAGAATTACGTGATATCTTTGCTGCGACTGACTTTGTTCTTTCACGTGCAGGGTCCAATGCAATATATGAATTCTTAGCACTCCGTATTCCAATGTTACTTGTTCCGTTATCGCTTGAAGCAAGCCGGGGAGACCAAATTGTCAATGCAAGATCGTTTAAAGAAAAAGGATTTGCCCGCGTACTTCAAGAAGAAGAACTAACCCCAGATAAACTGACGGAGGAGTTGATTCAACTAGTAAAAACAGCACCCGTCATTCATGATAAGATGAAGCAATTTGAACCAGGAGCGACCCGCGACCGTGTGATTGAAATTATTAAGGAAGTAGAGAAAAGATAAAAAATGGGCAACTGGGATGGTATTTTTATTATCCAGTTGTCCATTTTAATATACACCCGAAATTCGACAAAATTAATAAAAGACATAAAATTCATGAGTAATTAGTATGGGAGCTAAGTAATACAGAAGTATCATTTTTGGCAAAATTCTAAATCAATGCTTGTATTATTTAAAATAATAGGGTATGATGAACTAGAAAACTAAATAAGGGGTGAAAGATGATGAGAGAAATTGTTCGAAATTGCCGATTATGCCAGGAATCTATGGATAACAGTCCTTTTATGTTGTGCCAGACATGCCTTAAGGAAAGCGAACAAGTTTGGAATTTCATCAAGAAAAACCCTTTTGTCTCCATAAAGGATATATCTGTAGCCACAGAAGTGAGTTTTGAAAAAGTGGAACGAATGATCAACTTTGGGAAAGAAAGACAGAAACGCGTAGTGAATAGAGAATAAATTACCAACATCCGATATTAAGTATATTTTGGAATAACTCAAGGAGTTTGAGATATTCTTTTTTTGTGCCTAAAACTATGCTGCATTAGAGTGTTATCATAACAGAATAAAAATAGATTGACTATTAAAAATTAAGATACTATACTTATTACGGAATCAGAAATATTCTTCCACTTCCGTTACCCCGATACACACGAATCACCAACCATCCGTGTGTTTTTTATTATGCTTACTTTCATTCAGCGTAAGTGTTAGCACATTCACTAATTTTGGCGTTCTTATCGCCGTTCAGTTGCCCGGTGGACGGATGCTTTCCGCGGGCACAGCCGAAGCCTCCTCGGGCTAACGCCCTGCGGGGTCTCCGGACTCGTGCTATTCCCGCAGGATTCACCGTCCACCGGGCAACTGAACTGGTAGGGATGATTATTTTGAGTTGAATTATCTCCTCCCAATGAGTAAACATCGTACCTGTTAAAAAGTAGTGTTCTAAATCAGACCTATCCTCGGAGCAGTCCAGACACCTCGAGACTCCAGCAGGAGGATAGGCAGGTGAGACCCCGCAGGGCGACAGCCCGAGGAGGCTCACCTGCCGCCTGCGGAAAGCGAGAGGTGTCTGGACTGCGGACCTCCAGAAGGAAGTAGCACATACTTACGCTGAATGAAAGTAATTAGCTGATTTATTAAAATTGGAGAAGGTGAAGGGATGTTTGGTGTCTTTAAAAAACTGAATTGGTTCTTTAAACATTATTGGAAGCGATATAGTTTTGCAATTATTGCTTTATGTACCGCAAGTGCAATCGGATTAATCCCGCCGAAAGTAATTGGATTTACCATTGATCAGATTCAATTCAATACATTGACACTGGAGTTGCTCCAGTCGATTATCCTTATCATTATCGTTTTGTTAACTGCCCATTATACGATTTCCTTCTTATGGGACTACACATTGTTTGGTGGGGCAGTGATTCTCGAAAAGTGGATGCGGACGAAATTGATGACACACTTTCTAAAAATGACGCCGACATTCTTTGGGAAGTATCGGACAGGTGACTTGATGGCTCGGGCGACAAATGACCTGAAAGCAATCAGTCAAACAGCAGGATTCGGTGTGTTGACGTTAGTTGATTCGAGTATTTTCATGTTGATGATTATTGCAATGATGGGATTTACGATCAGCTGGAAGCTGACATTGGCAGCATTACTACCATTACCAGTGATGGCATTTATCATGAATAAATATGGTGCTACAATTCATGCGCGGTTTATGAAAGCTCAAGCAGCTTTTGGCGAGATGAATAATGACGTACTTGAATCGGTTCGTGGAGTGCGGGTCATCCGGGCATTTGTTCAAGAGGAACAAGAGCTGCAACGGTTCGGCAGAATGACAGAAGATGTCTATCTCAAAAATATGGCAGTGACAAAAATCGACGCATTATTCGAACCAACGATGAAAATCTTAGTCGGTCTATCTTATACGATCGGGTTAGGTTATGGTGCATTTCTTGTTTTTGAAAATCAGTTGACGTTAGGCGATCTAGTGACTTTTAACGTATATCTTGGAATGCTTATTTGGCCAATGTTTGCGGTAGGCGAGCTGATTAATATTTTGCAGCGAGGAAATGCATCCCTTGACCGGGTAGATGCTACATTGAATTATAAAGCGGATGTAACGAACCCGGAAGCAGCTCAGGAAATAAGAAGTATTTCTCGGCTTGATTTTGAACAGGTCAGCTTTTCTTATCCGGATACGAATTATAATCAACTGCAAGATATTAATTTACACGTACCTAAAGGTGCAACAATTGGTGTAGTTGGTAAGACTGGTGCAGGGAAGACAACCTTTTTCAAACTCATGCTCCGCCAGTACCCTGGTATGAAAGGTGAAATTACATTATCTGGGATCCAAATTGATAAATTGAACTTAGCCAATCTTCGCAGCTGGATTGGTTATGTTCCACAAGATCAAATGATGTTTTCAAAAACAATCCGGGAAAATATTCAGTTTGGTAAATTAGCAGCAACCGACGAGGAAATTTACCGGGCTTTAGATCTTGCCTATTTCTTGAATGATTTGAAGCAGCTTCCGAATGGACTCGACACAGAAGTCGGTGAAAGTGGAATTACGCTTTCCGGTGGCCAGAAGCAACGGGTTGCACTTGCTAGAGCCTTTATCAAAGAACCCGAAATATTAATTCTTGACGATTCCTTATCTGCTGTTGACGGCAAGACGGAAGCGATGATTATTAAAAATTTACGGAACGAAAGAAAAAATAAAACAACGTTCATTGCTGCGCACCGTCTGTCGGCTGTTACACATGCTGATCATATAATCGTTCTCGAACAAGGCCGAATTGTTGAAGAAGGGAATCATGAAGAATTGATGAAAAATAATGGCTGGTATAAGCACCAGTACGAACAGCAACAACTGGAAGGAACGGAGGTGTGAGGATATGAAAAAGCCTTCAACAGAAAGGCGTCTCTTCCGCTATGCATTGCATTATAAAAAAGGTATCTTGATTGGCTTAATCTGTCTCGCGATTGCTGTTACGTTAGAGCTTGCTGGTCCGTTGATTGCAAAAACTGTAATCGACGATCATATTCTAGGGATGGAGGGATACTGGCAGGAGGTAACCGAGGAGAATGACCGCTATACAATCAGGTATAATGATAAGTTATATAAACGGGTCGACCGCCTGGACACGAACGATGAGATTATTGGGGAACCACTTACGGTAATGCAAATCGGTATTTCCTATTATCTTATTGAAAACGAAGTGCCGCTACAGGGAACAAGAGATATTACAAATGATGAAGTAATTGTAATTGAACTCGGTGAGGAAACGGCAGAATATGAGGCAACACGACTGAACTTTAGTGAATCATACGCCTTCTTTTATCCGGAGCAACGTCCAATCATTCTCTTACTCGCTCTTTATATGGTGCTGTTACTTTTAGCAGGCGTCTTTCAATTCTTTGAAACTTACTTGTTGCAACAAGCTTCCAATCAAATTATAAAAAAAATGCGTATGGACTTATTTAGTCATATACAACGGATTCCGATCAATTACTTTGTCGATCGGCCAGCAGGAACGATTGTTGCACGAATAACAAATGATACAGAGGCAATCCGTGATCTATATGAACGGGTATTATCCATCGTTGTTTCCAGCCTCGTTTATATGGCAGGGATTTTTATTGCCTTATTCATTCTTGATGCGAAGCTCGCAGCGATGTGTCTTCTCGTTATTCCGCTCATTTATTTATGGATGAAAGGGTATCAATACTTTGGCACGAAATATAATAAAGTCATTCGCAAGATGATCAGTGATATAAATGGAAAGATTAATGAAGCGATTCAAGGAATGACGATTATTCAAGCATTTAATCAGGAGAAACAAACGCAGGAAGAATTTGAACAGTTAAATGAGAGACATTATACGTACCAGAAGAAATTAGTCCGATTAAGTGCACTCACCTCCTATAACTTAGTGACGGTTTTCCGAAATCTCACCTTTGTCGGGTTTATCTGGTATTTCGGTTCCGGTTCTCTCACTGCAACAAGTGTCCTATCAATTGGAATGCTGTATGCTTTCGTTGATTATATAACTAGGCTTTTTGAGCCGGTGACAGATATTGTGAATCAGCTCCCATTGATAGAGCAAGCGCGAGTAGCAGGTCACAGAGTATTTGAACTGATGGACCATGAGGGAGAAATGCTTAATACAGAAAGTATCCAACGGTACCGGGGGCATGTCGTTTTCGATAAGGTAACCTTTTCATATAACGGTGTCGATGATGTGTTAAAAGATATCACTTTTGAAGTAAAGCCTGGCGAGACAGCGGCCTTCGTCGGTCATACAGGCTCAGGGAAAAGTACGATTATGAACTTGTTGTTCCGTTTCTATGATACGAACCAAGGTGAAATAACAATTGATGGTTATTCGATAATCGAATGGTCAAGACAGCAAGTAAGAAGTCATATGGGAATTGTGCTTCAGGATCCCTTCTTATTTACGGGAACAATCCTGACGAATGTGACAATGAACGATCCCCGTATTTCACGAGAGAAGGCAATTCAAGCACTGGAAGCGGTTGGAGCTGCAAGTTTTATTGAAAGACTGCCAGCAAAATATGATGAAATCGTAACGGAAGATGGCAGTACTTTTTCTTTAGGTGAAAGACAGCTTATTTCCTTTGCGCGTGCCCTCGCATTTGATCCAGCGATTTTAATATTAGATGAGGCAACTGCAAATATGGATACAGAAACGGAAAGCATCATTCAGCGTGCACTAGAAGTTCTGCAAAAGGACCGGACAACGCTTGTCATCGCCCACCGTTTATCAACAATCCAAGAGGCAGATATGATCTTCGTCCTTGACCATGGTGCTGTTAAAGAGCAAGGGAACCATGATAAACTTATTGAAGCGAAAGGTTTATACTATCAAATGTATCAAATGCAGCAAGGCAGAACACGAGCGAGTGTGTCATAGGCGGGGTGCATGATGGAAAAGAAGGATCGGGAAGAAAAAGAAATTGATATTATTGATACGGATCTTTATGAAGAAATAGATGAAGAAGAATTATTAGAACTTGTGGAAGAAGAGCGCCAAAAGGCACTGCAGCGTGCAAAGGAGCGGAGGGAAGCCCCGGCAAAAAGTATTTTTCCAAAGTGGGTCTTCTGGGTAATCACTTTAGCAATGCTGTTTAATGTGATTGCGTTACTTCCTCAAACATATTCCATTCCGGCAATTGATTTCTTACAGACATCAATGAAATTATCCCAGCAAGCGGATATTCAGGAATATAAGAAAGCAGTCGTTGTAATTGAAACGACAGACGGGAAGGGTACTGGTTTTTCCATTAATGATAACGGAACAATTATCACCAACCATCATGTCATTGAAGGGGAGACGTTCGTTACAGTAGCATTCCCTGAGCATGGGCTTCATCAAGGGGAAGTTGTTGCAAGTTATCCAGATGTCGACTTGGCAGTTGTGGAAGTGGACGGAGAGGAACTCCCTCACCTAACTCTTGCTGAAGCGACAACTTTTTCAGAAAATGAAAAAATTAATTTCATTGGTAACCCGCTCCGCTTTAATGGGATTGCCAATGAAGGAACGATTATCGGGGTTACGCAGCTATCAAGTTGGGAGCAGCCGGTTCTAATGATCGAAGCCCCGGTTTATCGGGGGAATAGCGGGAGTCCAATTATTACGGAAAATGGAGAGGTGATTGGCGTCATCTTTGCTACATTGAATCACGATAACCACGGCAGAGTGGGTCTATTCGTTCCAATCGACTATTATTACGATCATGTCAACTAGTTTAACCACAGCCTTATCGGGTAAGAAACAATTAGAAGAAAAACCCGAATGGAGGCGAAATGTATGTATTATTTGACATCTTCATTGCTGACTTATAACATCGACGCAACAGATGGAGAAATGGGAAAAATTAAAGACATATATATTGATGACAACGATTGGAAGATCCGCTACGTTATTGTCGATACAAGAAAATGGCTGCCTGAACGGAAAGTCCTGCTTCCACCGGACATTTTTATCGGTGTAAATACAGAGAAGGAAGCAATGGAAGTAGAATATGACAAAAATACGATTAAAAACAGTCCGCCCGTCCCAGAAGGAACGGATTTAACGAGGGATAAAGAAAACCAGCTCTTCAACTATTTTGGCTGGACCCGTTACTGGCACGATGATGTAATCCTGAGTGGTGAAAAGCGGCCACTTGGAAGAGTAGGAAGTAACGAAGAAGAATGGTATGAGCGAATCGCAAACCCGGTGTACGATGCGGACGAGGAAGAATTAATAAGGCAGCATCGGGATAATAATCTGCGCAGCTATGAAGAAATCATGCAGGCCCGTGTCCATGGGAAAAATGGGAAACTTGGTAAAGTCGCTAATTTTATATATGATGATGATTGGAATGTGAAGTATATTATTATAACAAGTAGTAATGTAATGGTTAAAGATTATTACCCTTACGCAATTGATCGGATTACTTCAGTTGATTGGTATGAAGGTGATGTCTATCTTGATGAAACGGTTGAGCAATTCGCAGACAATACGAATTACCCAAGTCATGAAGATATATTGAAATCACTCCAATAAAAAGAAGCACAGGAACCTAAACCTAAAAGGGCTTTATACCTTGATATCCTACTGGTAAAGAAGATGTTCTATTAAGAACTCCCCGTACAGGACAACTCCGAAATACCACCATTCCCGGGAATAAAGCCCTTATGTTTCGTTCTTATCCAGCAAGGGAACTGGCTCATTTGAATAAGTAATACATTTTTAATCGGGCTGTAAACCGTTTGAGATAGAAAAACGGTAAGATAAGTAATACATAAGTCATAAAATTGTTCCAAAAAGAGAAAAAAACTGGTGGGAGAAACATGAAAAAGATAATTTTGAATAAAAACTACCTAGAATTAAAACAAATAGATACTACACCCAAAAAAGTAATCAGAGAAACGAAATATATAGTAGTAGCAGGGGGTGCTGGCAATGGAATTATCTAACCAGACAGATCAGGTACCCCTGGAAGACATCGTAATGCAAGTGCAACAGGGAGATAAAGAAATGCATGACTACCTCTTGAAGTCCTATCAACCGTTCATGGTGAAGATTGTATCCCAAGTGTGCAAACGGTATATTGATCCATTACGGGACGATGAATTCAGTATTGGGTTGTCAGCATTTAATGAAGCGATATTTTTATATTCACCGGCGAAAGGTTCGTCGTTTCTTTCTTTTGCTAAATTAATTGTTTCAAGGAAGGTTATTGATTATATCCGGTATAATGCAAGGCGACAGCATATCGTGTCATTCGATCAAACGTATGATGAGGAAACGATGGAGAATCCTGCTGAGATTTCGGCTGTCATTGAACAATATCAGGATGAGCAGTTAGCCCTTAATCGCCGGGAAGAGACGCTGGAATATCATCAAAAGCTGGAGGAATATAATCTATCTCTCCTTGAATTGACGGAAATTGCTCCGAAACACCGAAATACGAGAGAAACATCTGTACAAATTGCCCGTATGCTTATAAAAGATGAAGAACTTAGGGAATATGTAAAAACCAAAAAGAAACTACCAATTAAAAAAATGGAAAGTCGTGTACCTGTTAGTAAGAAAACACTCGAAAGAAACAGAAAGTATATCTTAGCGATGTTTATAATCTTTGATGAAAACTTTTTATATCTAAAGGAGTACATAAAGGAGGGGTAGCAGTGAGGAAAGGAATCATCATGGAGAAACATCGGAATTTTGTCATTGTCCTTACTGCTGACGGATCCTTTGAAAAAGCTGTCCCTTATGACGAAAAAACTTCGGTTGGCGAAGAAGTTTATTTTAACAGGTATATATCAAAGGTCCGTTCCCGGAAAAGGAAACGCTGGAACGTAAAGCTTATTTCTTTATGCCTTATCTTAATTCTGAGTTTGTTCTCTATGCTGTATTTTGTTAATGAAGATCATACATACGCTTACGTAAATATTGATATTAATCCGAGTATCGAGCTGAAGGTTGATGAGAATCTAAGTGTTCTTGACATCACTGCACTTAACCAAGATGCAGAAGGTCTTGTCTCACAGTTGAATGGATTGGAACATAGAAATTTCCAAGAAGTACTATCTGAAATACTTGGCAGCTGTGATACGTTTGAAAGAAAAGAAGTTCTTATTGGTGTTAGCTATACAACGGATGAAAAAATGGAAATAACAAATAATATTAAAGAATATTTCCAAACAGAAAATACCGATTGGCAATACACCGCTTTCCGTGTACCAGGTGAAGTAAGAGAGCGTGCCATGGAAAACGACATATCAATGAATGAGGAATTCGCGACACTTATTCAGTCTGATGAGGAAGAACTGCTGGAAACAATTAAAATCGATGAAGAAAAAATGGATAAGATCCATTCGTTCTACTTTACAGATACAATCCCTGAAGAACCTTTCCAAATAAAGAAATTAAATAAGGAATATTAAAAAAGTCCAAACACTCTAAAGCAAGTATTTGGACTAATTGTATTTTTATACCTCTAAATAAATCGTAGCATCCTCATTATTGCGCATCGCATGATCGAGATAATACAGCAATTGATCATGTGAATGCATAATTTTATCCTCATCCAAAGAGTAGTGGTAAGCATTTAAAAAATGTTCAATTTTCTTTGATAAAAAGTCGTCATTTGTACGAACCATCAAAACTAACAATTCATCCCATTGTCCCCAAAGTGTATAATACAATGCTTTATCATAATCAGGAATCATCTCTCTCCTCCTAACTCTTTAGCAGTTAGTTGTATTGTTCCCAGTTCCACTCTTACCTCCCACCTACAAATATGGTCTCCGTACCAAAAAAAGGATGACCGAAATCCAGAATAAACTCATTCGTACGAAACATACTAAGGGCAAATAGTTAAGGAGGTAATTTACGAATGAAGTGGAAATTGTTAAGTATATTTGCTGTGCTCGTCCTAGCTCTAATAGCATGTCAAGGCGGAAATAATGCAGAGCGAGGAACAAATAATCCAAACGTTAATCCAACAACGTATCGAAATACTGGTGACGGAATCGCTAATGATGATAGGGACTATGTGATGGAGCGCAATGCGGATAGGAATCAGAACAGGGATAACCGGGGTAGAGACGATAACTTGGCTAGAAATGATGAAAACCGAGTTACAGACGATAACTATAACTGGGGTAGGGATGATAACGGGATTGGAGATGATAACCGCAGGAATGATGGAAACGATGGTGAATCCCGGTATGAAATAGCTGAAGAAGCTGCAGATAAAATTACGAATGAAATTGATGAGATTGACAATGCTTATGTCCTTACGATGAGGAATAATGCTTATGTTGCGGCAGATTTGGATATTGATCGTGAAAACCGTACGGAGAATCGTAACCAGAATAACGGATATGATAATGATGAATTATCAGATGAAATTAAAGATAAAATTGGTGATATCGTCCGTTCTGTTGACGAAGATATAGATAATGTTTATGTTTCAACGAATCCCGATTTTCTTGATTTAACTACGAACTATGCTGATGATTTGAACCAAGGACGCCCTATCGGCGGGTTCTTTGATCAAATCGGCACAATGTTAGACAGGCTCTTCCCTGAAAATGCCGGACGATAAAATAAACAAGAAGCATGCTGATCATTGAATTAGCATGCTTTTTTTGATTACATACAGCGTAAGTGCAGCTATCGTCTCGGGGTCCGCAGTCCAGACACCTCTCGCTTTCCGCAGGCGGCTGGTGAGCCTCCTCGGGCTACCGCCCTGCGGGGTCTCACCTATGCCTTTCCTCCTGCAGGAGTCTCGAGGTGTCTGGACTGCTCCGAGGGAAAGCCTGATTTGGAACACTATTTTTCATTTTTAGAAATTAGATCGTTTATCATAGTGGTGGGTTAGTTTCCATTAATAATAACGCTCTTTACCAGTTCAGTTGCCCGGCGGACGGTGACTCCTACGGGAAAAGCACGAGTCCGAAGACCCCGCAGGAAGCGGTTTTCTTCCGAGGAGGCTGAGGCCGTGCCCGTGGAAAGCAGCCGTCCGCCGGGCAACTGAACGGTAATTAGAACGCCAAAAAACTGAAAGAGCTAGACACTTACGCTGTATGTAAGTAATTCGAAGGTTATGTGAATTACTATTGAATTGCTTTTAGATACTGCGTTTTTAGTGTATGATTTAAGATACAAGATTGCAGAGGGAGAGATATGAATGGTAAAGAAAATGAATGTAGAAAGCTTTAATCTCGATCATACGCAGGTAAAGGCACCATATATCCGACTCGCAGGCGTAACAAAAGGGGAAAAAGGCGATAAAGTTTATAAATATGATATCCGGTTTAAACAACCAAATAAGGAACATATGGATATGCCCGGGCTCCATTCCCTAGAACATCTCATGGCTGAACATATAAGAAACCATGAGCCAAACGTGCTTGATTTAAGTCCAATGGGATGCCAAACAGGTTTTTACTTATCAATTATTAATAACACGACAGATGAAAAAGTTATGGATGTCATGGAAAAAACATTGAAAGACGTCTTGAAAGCTGACGAAGTACCAGCATGTAACGAAGTCCAATGCGGCTGGGCAGCAAGCCACAGCCTAGAAGGCGCAAAAGAAATCGCAGAAAAAATGCTGGAAAAAAGAAATGAATGGCATGAAGTATTTTAAATCAAGATCACGGTGTGAGCATTTGCCCAAATGCTCACACCTGCCACCCTTTAAAGGAGGAAAATGAAATGAGCGAAAAGGTAATTCAATACTTAAAAGAAAACAGGGAAGCCTTACTTAAGAAATTGAACGATTTTTTATCGATTCCAAGTGTAAGCACAGACTCTACATATAAACAAGATGTGGAAAAAGCGGCAGACTTCTTAGTCGATTACTTGGAGGAACTAAACTTTGAACAGGTTATAAAACAGAAAACTTCCGGTCACCCACTAGTCTATGGTGAGTATAACGGAGCAGGGTCCGATGCACCGACTGTTCTTTTTTACGGACATTATGATGTTCAACCGGTTGATCCGATTGAACAGTGGGAAAGTGACCCATTTCAGCCGGAAGTTCGTGACGGTAGGCTTTATGCCCGTGGCTCAAGTGATGATAAAGGACAAGTTTTCATGCATTTTGCTGTTTTCGAAGCTTATTTGAAAACAGAAGGAGTGCTACCGGTAAACATTAAAGTATGTATCGAAGGCGAAGAGGAAATTGGCAGTGAGAATCTTTATGAGATCCTACAGGAACAAAAAGCGAAATTCCAAGCTGATTTTGCTGTAATTTCAGATTCCGGAATGATTGCGAAAAATCAGCCAACAATTCTTTACGGTCTGAAAGGCTTTACTGGGATTGAAATAACAGTGACTGGACCAGATCATGACTTGCATTCTGGGATGTACGGGGGAGCGGTTCGGAACCCGATCATGGCTCTTAGTCATATACTGGCATCAATGAAGAATGAAGACGAAGTAATTACAGTAGATGGTTTTTACGATGACGTCGAACCATTGACACAAGAAGAACGGGAACTAATTAAAAAAGCACCTAGTGAAGACTTTGTAGAGTCAACTGGAATTCCTAAAACGGTTTCTGAAAAAGGTTATACACCTGAGGAGCATACGATGGGACGCCCGACATTTGAAGTGAATGGGATGTATGGTGGTTATCAGGGAGAAGGAACGAAAACGATTATTCCAACGGATGCTACCGCGAAAATCACATGTCGACTTGTTCCAGGTCAGGATCCGGAGAAGATTCAGCAATTACTTGAGGACCATGTATATAAACATGCACCAAGTGGGGTAACGGTGGAAGTGAAGAAGGAAAAACTTTCATCGAAAGCATATAAGGTAGCGCCAGATCACCCGCTCATTCAGAAAGCTGCTGAAAGTTATACAGAAGCATTTGGAAAAGAAACTGTATACGTTCGCATGGGCGGCTCTATTCCAGTTGTAGAATGGATTGACGCAATCTATGGTATGCCAATTGTTTTACTTGGTTTCGGGACACCAGAGGACCGTCTCCATTCACCAAATGAAAGCTTCCCGCTCGATAGTTTTGATAAAGGGATGGAAACACTTGTGTACTATTGGCGGAAAGTGAAAGAACAATAAGGAATTGTTTTTTATAAGGGGGAATAAAGTTGGCGAAACTTGCAATTATTACAGGAGTTTCCAGAGGTCTAGGAGCTTCACTTGCAAATCTTCTTTTGGAATCGGGGATAGATGTGATCGGCATTTCCCGGTCGGAGAATAGGCGCTTACCGACAACTGCTAAAGAAAACAATCAGTTTTATCAGCATTTTGCTTGTGATGTATCCGATATTCCACAACTCGAAGAAACGGCCCGACTTATCGATGAAGAGATAAAGGTGAGAAATGCGGAACAGGAAATTGAAACGATCTTTATATTAAATAACGCCGGAGTTGTTCACCCGATTGATCAGTCGCAGCATTTAAAGAGTAAGGAACTGATTGACCACGTGATGATCAACTCGATTGCTCCAATGGTCCTTACGAATTATTTTTTAAAAAAGCAAAAGGAACTCGAAATACCGCTCGTTATTGCAAACGTGAGCTCTGGAGCCGCTGAGAATCCAATTTTTGGCTGGAGTGCCTATTGCTCAACAAAAGCAAGTCTGAACATGTACACGAGAACAGTTGCCCTTGAGCAAGAAGAATTGAAGACAGGTAATCGTATTATTGCATTCAGTCCTGGAATTATGGATACAGACATGCAAACGGAAATCCGTTCAGCCACGAAGGAGCAGTTCGCTGAAATTGAAAAGTTTAAAGACTATAAAGCAAACAACTCATTAAGGCAAGCCGATCTCGTGGCCGGTGTCCTTATCGATATTATTACGGACGAAGATGTGAGGAACGGTGAGATTTATTATATTAATGATTATATCTGAACATAGGGACTGAAAAAAATTAGTCATTCGCCCTCCCATATTCTATAGGCATGCATACATTATTGTAGTCTAGAATATAGGGAGGGAATGCTATGAGCAAAAAAGAATGCCGAGGAGTAGATGGCAGATTCACATCAGGAGGATTCGCACTGCTTGTTGTACTATTTATCCTGCTAATCATCATCGGAACAGCATACAGTGGACCTAGGTACGGGTGTGGAGGATATTATTGTTAACTGAAATTGTATAAATGAAGGTACAAAAAAGCCGTATGTATTCAAAAGGATGCATGCGGTTTTCACATGGTATTGGTTGTTCATACACACCAACTCTTTCGTCTGAACTGAAAGATCATTAAAATTATGGTAGACTGGAGAATGGAAACTAAATTTGCTCCTTCTAACTTTAAAATAAATGGGAACTTAATTAAGATAGAAAATTGGAAAGGTAGGCTTAAAATGATAACTAGAAAAAGCGCTCGTGAAATTGCTCAAATGCAAGCGGCAGCGGATATACTTGTACAATGTCACAAGGAAATAGCAAAAATGATTAAACCTGGAATTACTACGATGGAGATAGATGCTTTTGCGGAGGAGTTTATGAGGAAACATGGAGCAACTCCAGAGCAAAAGGGTTATAATGGCTATCCGTATGCAACTTGTGCATCCCTTAATGATGAAATCTGCCATGGCTTCCCGCGGGAAGAGAAATTAGAGGATGGAGATATTGTAACGATTGATATGGTTGTTAACTTAAACGGTGGACTTGCTGATTCTGCCTGGACATATGCTGTTGGGAATGTTGATGAAGCAGGACTTCGATTAATGGATGTCACAAAGAAATCTCTTTATAAAGGGATAGAACAAGCTCAAGTTGGAAATCGGATTGGTGATATAGGACATGCAATCCAAACGTATGCGGAAGGTGAAGGCTTCTCTGTTGTCCGCGATTTTACAGGACACGGTATTGGACCAACAATCCATGAAGATCCAAATGTTCCTCATTTCGGATTACCGAATAAAGGTTTACGTCTGAAAGAAGGAATGGTCATTACGATCGAACCGATGATTAACGAGGGTGCTTGGGAGAGTAAGATGGATTCCAATAATTGGACCGCCCGCACTGTTGATCAAAGTCGCTCCGCACAATACGAACATCAAATCGTTATTACAAAGGATGGTCCGCTAATCTTGACGGATCAGAATAAAGATTAATTAAGAAAATGAAAAGAGACTACTCAGAGAAAAGGGTAGTCTCTTTTTGTTAAGCATTTTAGGAGCGTTGATTTTCTTCAGAGTCCTCTTTTAAACCTTCATAAAATGGTTCAAGATGAATATGAGCATGGGTGACTCCATGTTTTTTTGCTAAGTATTTCTCAATTCTTTCTGTGATTTTATGGCTATGTTCCACGGTTAAATCGGCGTCAACAAGAATTGTCAATTCAAGTAATGCCTGACTGCCATGGATCCTGCCCTTCACATCCACAACCCTCTCTACCTCTGATACATTCGCAATCGTCTTTTTAATCAGTGCTAATTCTTCCTCATCAAATGCATCGGTTAGTGTTAATGTTGCATCCTTGAAAATATCAAAAGCAGTCTTGCATATGATTAATCCAACTAGTGTCCCAGTGAGTGGGTCTAGCCAGTAGATGCCGAACTGTGCTCCCATAATTCCGATAAATGCCCCAATACTAACAAGCGCATCTGACCGGTTATCCTGGGCAACAGTAAATAATGCTTGGCTGTTTAATCGTTGCGACAATCTCAAATTATAAAGGAAAACAAACAGCATGATGACGGCGGACCCTAATGCTGTCCAAGCAGTAAGCATGCTCGGTTCCTCCACCTCAAAGGTTATAAATTTCCTTACTGTGTCATAAATTACTTGAATCCCAATAAACATCATAATAAATGCTGCAAAAAGAGAGGCAACCGTCTCCGCACGGTAATGTCCATAACGGTGGTTTTCATCTGGCGGTTTTTGGGAAATACGTAAACCAACAAGTACCGCAATCGATGCAATGACGTCCGTCGTATTATTTAAACCATCTGCGCGTAAGGCAAGTGAGTTACCCCAGGTTGCGATCCATAATTTAATGATGGAAAGTGTAAGATATGTGATAATGCTTATCCAAGCACCTTTTTCAGCAAGTCTTAAATTATCTGCATGATTCATTAAGCTGTCCTCCAATATGTCTAGTTTCAATAGTTTACCAAATGTGATTCGTGTGGGTCCAGAGAAAAAGAAACGCACGAAGCTATCACTCTTGGCTAACTGGAAGGAAGTTTCATGTAGTAAACAAAACAAATATGTTGCTTTTATTCGGAAAATTTAGGATAATAAAAGAAAGAGTAAAGGGGGCCATTCCCATGAAAAAAGAAAAAGTCTCTCTGCATTTTTTCAGATACAGTGGAAAGCCAGTCCAAGCTAAAAAAGAAATACCTTATGAAATCCGTTTGCAAGCTAGATTAAATTTGGATGTAATATGTTTTGAATACAATCGTGCTAAACTGGAAGAAGCAATTAACAGCGCCCTGGAAACGAACGATATTAAAGCATTTGAAGAACTAAGTGCACAATATAAACAATATCTTTGGGAATAACAGTAAAAGTTTACAATCATTAGCTTAGGTTAAATGATTGTAAACTTTTTGCTGAGGGAAACCCGAGTTAGTAAAGTCTTTGCTATGCTTGTGGCAAAAGGGGGGCGATTGGGTGGAAGATAAAAAGAAATTACAAAGAAGCTGGATGATGTACGACTTTGGTAACTCCGCATTTGCAACAACCATTATGGCAGCAGTACTACCTGTCTACTATTCAAACGTAGCCGCAAGTGGACTTGATGAGGGAGTTGCAACAAGCTATTGGGGTTATTCCCAGTCTATTTCAGTTCTAATAATAGCAGTTCTAGCCCCGATATTAGGCGCAATTAGTGACTTTTCCGCAGCAAAAAAGAAATTCCTGCAATTTTTTGCTTTCATGGGAATAATCGCAAGTATTTTATTAGCATTCGTAGGAGAAGGTGATTATATACTTGCCTCCGTCCTGTTTATCGTTGGATCAATTGGTTTTTCCGGCGGGAATATATTTTATGATGGTTTCCTGCCAGAAGTAGCGGAAAAAGATGAAATGGATCGGGTATCTTCTGGTGGATTTGCCTATGGTTACATAGGTGGGGGCATTCTCCTCACAATAAATATTTTAATGATATTGAATCCGCACTGGTTCGGATTAAAAGATACGGTTATCGCGACCCAACTATCCTTTGCTTCGGTCGGTATTTGGTGGCTATTATTTTCTATTCCATTATTCAAGAATATTAAAGAAGAGAAGAAGGTTATTGTAAAAAAGAATAAATCGTATATTGCTATTGGATTTTCCCGAGTAGGAGATACATTCAAGCAAATAAGGCAGTATAAGCAAGTTTTGATTTTCTTGCTTGCCTTTTGGTTATATAATGATGGGATTTCTACAATTATGCGGATGGCGACGATTTATGGGGCTGAGATCGGAATTGCCGGTAATGATCTGATTGTTGCGTTATTAATTACACAGTTTGTTGGGATCCCCTTTACCTTTTTCTTCGGCTGGCTCGCATCAAAAATTACGGCAAAAAGAGCATTATATATTACACTTGCCACGTATATGGTGATTACTGTTCTTGGCTACTTTATGACTTCAGCATTTCATTTCTATGCTTTAGCAATCGCTGTTGGAATGGTGCAAGGTGGTGCACAATCCCTTAGCAGGTCTATCTTTGGCCGGATGATTCCGAAAAATAAACATGCAGAATTCTTCGGTTTTTATGGGATTTCTTCCAAATTTGCTGCTATTTTCGGACCGTTCCTCTTTGCTTTCGTTGGACAAATAACGGGAAACAGCCGCTATGGCATCCTTTCCCTCATCTTCTTCTTTATCACGGGAATTATTTTATTACGCTTTGTCGATGTAGAGAAAGGCATTCAAGAAGCGAGGCGGTAAATAGGACTGGAAGGCAAAGTAGAAGTAAAACCCAAATGACAACTTTCACATCTAAAATATCAGAACGAATAATCTAATCAAATTACTGCTACTTTCATACAGCGTAAGTGTCTGCTCTTTCACTAATTAAGGCGCTCTAATCGCCGTTCAGTTACCCGGTGGACGGATGCTTTCCGCGAGCACAGCTGGAGCCTCCTCGGGCTACCGCCCTGCGGGGTCTCCAGACTCGTGCTTTTCCCGCAGGAGTCACCGTCCACCGGGTAACTGAACTGGTAAGATGGTTATTTTAATTAGAAATTATTCCATCACGATAAGGAGTATACTTTTCCAGAACATTAAACAGTAATTCAAATTCGACCTTTCCTCGGAGCAGTCCAGACACCTCGAGACTCCTGCGGGAGGATAGGCTTGGTGAGACCCCGCAGCAGGCTTGCCTGCGAGGAGGCTCACCAGCCGCCCGCGGAAAGCGAGAGGTGTCTGGACTGCGAACCTCCAGTAGAACTTGCACTTTCGCTGTATGAAAGCAAAAGGACTGGGATTCGGTTTCCGGTCTTTTTTTGGTTTTACACAATCGGTTCGCTATATTTATTTACCAATCCAAGTTCGAGGGGTTTTCCTGTATCGTAGGAAATGTTTCCAATTAAGTCTTTCAATTTTTCCATGGAATAGGAAGCCCCTTTTTCCCAGTAATTCAACACTTCCGTTACAATATCGATACCTTCCACACGGCTTTCATTATAAAGTTCAATAAAACTTTTATTAGATGGTTCCTTCGTTGCAGGGTGGAACCATGTCGTATGCTTTAAATTTAAGTAATCGACATTATTACGAATTGGCTGATGGGAATAAGCGGAGATAAAGTTTCCAAGTAATTTATTTTTAATGCCAGAAGGATCTGACAATATTTTTAATGCGAGCAGCATATCCCGGTATGCTTTTTGAATATAAGTATCATCATCTCCTCTTCTTAAGCTTGGATAGTTTTTATTAATTAGTGCTGCTAACAGCCTTGTAATCCGGGAGTCGAGCTTTCTTCCTATATCAATTTCTTTATAGACTGGAGTTTTCCATGTTTTTAAATTATGGTATTTATCCATCATCAGTGTATCGATTTGAATCTCTAATCGTTGGTGGTCATTACCTTCATAACCAGCACGAAAATGGATGTATGGGTGTGTATTACGATCAAGTACATGATGGGTGACAAAGCCGATAACAAACGCTTTTACCTCTTTGGATTTATTTTTAGCGGCTTCAATCATATTGAGGAGGAATGTTCCGCATTGACTCGTATGCAAGGATGTGCCTACTTGATGAACCGGTTCATCCTTTACCCACGGCCAAAAGTTATAATAGAAAAAAGGATCTGGCCCTTGAGCACCTAATCTCATATAATTCTCAATCTGCTGTGAAAATGGATGTAACTTTCCAACTGTATCAATTACATCTTCACAAAAGAGAATATGCGTCCATATATTTGGCATCGTGATTTCCTCCTTTTTATTAGTAATAAGAAATTAAATAAAAATGCTGTGATAACGTTTATCTTTTTATAGTATATAGTAAAATCTATCCGAATCACCTCCGTAGTAGTACAAATTTGTGTCAATTGACGCTCAAAGAACTGCGGAAGTAAAGAAGTGTAGTTTCCGGTAAAAATTTGATACAATATAGGAGGTATCATCATAATACAGGGAGGAACTCGAATTGGATTATCGTTTGGAGAAAGATACAATAGGGGAAATTAAGGTTCCTGCAGATAAATTCTGGGGAGCACAAACACAAAGAAGTAAGCAGAACTTTCCAATTGGTACAGAAAAAATGCCGAAAGAAATTATTCAAGCTTTTGCTGTATTGAAAAAGAGTGCAGCTAAAGTGAATAGTGCACTCGGGCTGCTAGATGAAAAAAAAGCAGATGCAATTGAATATGCAGCAGATGAAGTATTGGCGGGTCGTGTTGATGAACACTTTCCATTAGTCGTCTGGCAAACTGGAAGCGGTACTCAATCGAATATGAACGTAAATGAGGTACTTAGTTTTATCGGTAACGAGTGGCTGGAGCAAGAGGGAAGTGATTTACGTCTTCACCCAAATGATGACGTTAATAAATCCCAAAGCTCAAATGATACATACCCAACAGCGATGCATATCGCCTTTGTTCTAAAGCTTGAGGATCATGTATTACCGGCTGTAGACGTACTGAAAAAGACATTGAAAGAGAAAGCAGATGCATTTGCCGATATTGTAAAAATTGGGCGTACGCACTTACAGGATGCAACACCACTGACACTAGGGCAGGAAATTAGTGGCTGGCATCGAATGCTTGAAAAAGCAGAAAATATGATAAAGAGCAGTATTCCGGAATTAAAAGAATTGGCGCTTGGCGGAACAGCAGTAGGTACCGGACTGAATGCTCATCCGGAATTTGCTGAACGGGTTGCAAAACAAATTAGTGACTATACAGGGAAAGATTTCGTAACTGCAAAAAATAAATTTCATTCTTTAACAAGCTATGATGAAACCGTATTTGCACATGGTGCTTTAAAAGCGCTTGCAGCAGATATGATGAAGATTGCAAATGATGTGCGCTGGCTCGCAAGCGGTCCGCGTTCGGGTCTGGGGGAGATAATGATTCCATCAAATGAACCAGGAAGCTCGATTATGCCAGGTAAAGTGAACCCGACCCAAAGTGAAGCAATAACAATGGTCGCTGCTCAAGTAATGGGGAATGACGCAGCGGTAGGCTTTGCTGCAAGCCAAGGAAACTTTGAACTTAATGTCTATAAACCAGTGATAGCTTATAACTTTTTGCAATCTGCCGGGCTGTTGGCTGACAGTATAATATCATTCAATGACCGTTGTGCTATTGGCATTGAACCAAATCATGAAGTAATTGATAAGCATTTAAATGAGTCGTTGATGCTCGTTACGGCATTAAACCCGCATATTGGCTATGAAAATGCAGCGAAAATAGCTAAGACTGCTTTTGAAGAGAATTCAACATTGAAAGAAACAGCAGTTAAATTAGGATTATTAACGGAAGAAGAATTTGATAAATATGTTATACCGGAAGAAATGACACATCCGAAATAAGTTTTATGCTTATGAAACGACTCTGCTTCACAGGATGAAGCAGGGTCGTTTTTTATCACGCATTAACGGTCTGTGCTACACCGACCTCTAAACATGAGGGAAGCCCAACTTGTGAAGGTGGGGGATATACAGTCCGTAAATCCCTGATTCTGTTCAACTAACATTCAGTGGGGGAAGTAAGGAAACCCCATTGAATGAAGTTTCACTTTAAGTTTACAGCGAACTGGAATCATAGCTACATTTTACCAGTGAATTTTTGTCATAAGATTAGTTGTTTTAGCTGACAATAGGATTACAGAAGGAGGTGAAAGTCCAATGGCTAACAATAACTCAAACCAATTACTAGTTCCTGGTGTACAACAAGCACTTGATCAAATGAAAGTTGAAATTGCTCAAGAGTTTGGTGTTAATCTAGGAGCAGACACAACTTCTCGTGCTAACGGTTCCGTTGGTGGAGAAATTACAAAACGTCTAGTTCGTACTGCGCAGCAACAGCTTAGTGGTGGCGGACAATAACAAAAGCAAATAAATAGTGGGCAGGCAGTGATGCTTGCCCACTTCCATTTTAGAAATCTTACATAAGTTCATGGTATACATTCTCCAATTCATTTGATATAGTAAGGCTATCTTACTTTTGGGAGGCTGTATGATGTCAAATATTTATGATCATGCTTATAATTTGGAAAAAGCAATTCGAGAAAGTACTGATTTCCAAAACTTAAAATCAGCTTATGATGCAGTAATGAATGATCCGGAGTCTAAGCAAATGTTTGAAAGTTTCCGGGATACCCAGTTGAATTTACAGGAGAAACAAATGCAAGGCTTGGATATTACAGATGAAGAAGTAGAAAAAGCCCGGAATGTAGTTGAGCTCGTTCAGGATAATCCAACAATCGCTAAACTTATGGAAGAAGAGCAGCGTTTAAATGTTATTATCGGCGATATTAGCTCGATTATTACCAAGCCATTAGAGGAAGTTTATGGATTTAACCAAGGTGAACAGTAAGCGCATAAAAAAACTCACAGAAAATAATATCTGTGAGTTTTTTTATGGGTAGGAAACTATAAAACAAAAATGAATTTCTAGTGGTAGCCAAGCCATCTGTCCCTTTGATACTAGCGGTGGAATAAGATTAGTTTCGCTTCGGGGGTGACGCAACGGTGAGTGTGTTCGGAATAATTATGTTCCGCAAGTTTTTCTTCACCAATTTTCTTTGCCTGTTCATCGTTTTCTGCTGTGAATGCTTCATCGAGCAATTTTTCCCCGTCTGGATTGAATACGGTCAGAAAGTATTCTCTCATATGTAATGCTCCTCTCTGTTTCTTGCTTCCATTATAATTCATAACTCGAAATTATGCGAAAATAATTGCGGTAGAAAAATAAGCGAAACCATTTACTAAGGAAAGCCGTAGTATTAGAAAGGGAGGGGATGGAAGAATGTCGCTAATTATTGATCATGTTACGAAACGATTTGGTGAATTTACCGCCGTCGATCAATTGAATTTAAGAATACCGAAAGAAGAGATATTCGGATTTCTTGGGGGAAATGGTGCGGGGAAAACAACGACGTTCCGAATGTTGCTCGGATTATTGGATAAGACGGAGGGAAAAATAACGTGGAACGGGAAAGCGATTGATTACGAGACGAGTAATCTGATTGGCTATTTACCGGAAGAACGTGGACTTTACCCGAAATTAACCGTGAAAAATCAACTCGTGTATTTAGCAAGGCTTCGCGGGATGAAGAAGAAAACGATTCTGCCGGAGCTTGAAAAATGGCTGGAGCGTTTTAAAGTACCGGAATATATGAATAAGAAAATAGAGGAGCTTTCGAAAGGGAACCAGCAGAAGATTCAATTCATTTCAGCGGTTATCCATCGCCCGGAATTGCTTATTTTAGATGAGCCATTCTCTGGGCTGGATCCAATTAATGTAGAAATGTTGAAAGAAGCTGTCTTAGATTTGAAAGAACAAGGAACGACGATTGTATTCTCGTCCCATCAGATGTCACATGTAGAAGAACTGTGCCAATTCCTTTGCATTTTACAAAAAGGAAGACCAGTCGTTCAAGGATCGTTACGTGAAATTAAACGATCATTTGGCAAGAAAAATTTACGAATTCATGGCGATTTTCCACTTGACTTTTTAAGGGAATTTCCAGGAGTTGTAAAGTACCGAAGGATGAATGAAGGATGTGACTTGCAGATTTTAAATGAGGCTGTGTCACAAGATATTTTTAGGGAATTACAAGGTAAAGGATTCATCCGCAAGTTTGAGTTGGAAGAACCATCGTTAAATGACATCTTTATAGAAAAGGTGGGTTCGTCATATGAATAAATTTTGGATTATTTTAGGCCATACATATTTGGAAAAGATGAAATCAAAAACGTTTATCATTACGACAGCCCTTATGCTGCTACTCGTTGTTGCTGCGGCTAATTTTCAAACGATTGCAGACTTTTTTGTAGGTGGCGAAGATGAAAAGGACCAAATTGCTGTCATCGACCATTCGGATACACTATTTGAACCGTATAAGCAAAGTGTCGAGGCAGCAAACGATTCATTGGAGTTGATTTCTTATGACAGCTCGGAGGATGCGGGGAAAGCAGCTGTCGAAGAAGAGGAATTTGCCGCTCTCGTCGTTATGCAAATGAATGAAGAGGGCAGGCCAGAAGCGACCTATTATGCGAATAATATTACCGATTCGTTCACGCAATCCGTCCTTGAGGAGCAATTGCAACAGATAAAAGTTGCATTATCGATTGAGCAAGCTGGCTTTGATGAACAAGCGATTCAAGAGATTTACGCTCCGGTGAATTTTGAAACAGTGGCGCTCGACCAGGATGCTAAAACATTGGAGGAAATGTTCCAAGCACAAGGCATTGTCTATGTCATGCTTTTCTTTATGTATATGGTTGTTATCTTGTACGGTCAAATGATTGCCCAAGACGTTGCGAATGAGAAATCATCTCGGGTAATGGAGATTTTAATCTCAAGTGCCTCACCGGTGACCCATATGTTTGCCAAAATATTTGGAGTTGCGCTAGTTGGTTTAACACAGATCTTTTTGCTAGTCGGTGTTGGTTACACGCTCATCATCAGCAGGAAAGAGGAACTTGTCGGAAGTTTCCTTGATGAGGTCGGGTTAGTTGATATTCCGGTTGATCTGATTATTTATGCAATTATTTTCTTTTTACTTGGCTATATGTTATACGCAACCTTGGCAGCGATGCTCGGTTCACTCGTAAGTCGGTCGGAAGATGTTGGTCAGTTGATCATGCCGATGATTATTCTTATTGTTATTGCATTTCTTGTTGCCATATTTGGACTGAGAGCTCCGGAATCGACAATCGTAACGATCTCTTCTTTCATTCCGTTCTTTACTCCAATGGTCATGATTTTGCGAATTGGGATGCTAAGTCTGCCAATTTGGGAAATCGGCTTATCCATTGTGATATTAATCATCTCGATCATTATCCTTGGTCTAATAGGAGCACGAGTATATAAAGGCGGCGTACTCATGTACGGAAGAACTGGCTCCCTCAAAGACTTCACAAAAGCAATCCGCCTCTCAAAAAAAGAAAAATAATATCTAGACTGGGACATGGGGTCAGAGCAGCTGTCCCAGTTTTTACTGGGACAAATGCTCTGACCCCATGTCCCGTGAATAGAACGTGCATTCTTATTGGTGCTCTGTTAAAATAGAGGTATGATGTTGGACGGAGGTAGGGAAATGGATCGTGAAGTTACGTTTATTCATGCGGCTGATTTGCATCTTGATAGTCCGTTTAAAGGTTTAATGGATATGCCTGCTGAATTATTTGGGGAAATTAAGGAGAGCACCTTTCAAGCACTGCATGAGCTTGTTCGTGCCGCTATTGAAAATAGGGTGGATTTCGTTTTAATTACTGGTGACCTTTTTGATAATGAAAAGCAAAGTCTGAAAGCGCAAATCCGGTTAAAAAAAGCCTTTGAGCAATTGAAGGAACAAGAAATTGAAGTGTTTTTAAGTTGTGGGAACCATGATTTCCTGAATGGGAATATTCACCAAGTCACTTATCCAGACAATGTTCATCTTTTCCCGGATGAACAGGTGCGTGCCCTCGACTTTTATAAAAATGGAGAAGTACTGGCGAAAATATATGGCTTTAGCTATGAGAACCGCGCAGTTATGGAAAATAAAACAAGTGAATATGTAATAGAGGATCAGGCGACTGTGCCATTCCATATCGCGATGTTGCATGGGAGCATCCAAGGCAATGAAGAGCATGATACATATGCACCTTTCCGGCTATCCGAACTAATGGAAAAAGACTTCAGTTACTGGGCTCTTGGCCATATACATAAGCGTGCTGTTTTAAAAGAAGATCCGTATATCGTCTACCCAGGTAATATTCAAGGCAGACACCGCAAGGAAACTGGGGAGAAGGGATGTTATCTCGTTCAGTTAACAGAAAGTCAAACGACCCTCGAATTTATCCCGCTAAATCAAATTTTGTTTGTCCCGCTCACGGTTGATGTGTCAGAATGTGAGGCAGCCTATCAGCTTGAAACGATCTTGACGGAGAAACTTAAAACAATGAAAACAAGCAAGCCGCAGCTCATCGACCTTACACTTCAAGCGAACGATTCAATATTACGAAATTGGCAAACGGACGGGCAACTGGAAGATATTTTAGAAATAATAAATGAATCTTTCACTACGAATCCGAATTGGCGCTATATTTTTCATGTGCAGTTAGATATACAAGAAATGTTTGAGTTAAGGGAGACACAGGATGGGGAGCATTTTATCGGTGAACTCCAGCGGACTTTTGATAGGAACTCTGGAATGGAATATTTAGAACAACTTTATCAGCACCGTCAAGCCCGGAAATTTTTAGAGCCTCCAACCCAAGAGGAAATATCAGAATGGAAAGAAACAGCACAGTCCAGTCTGTTCGATCAACTGTTGAGAGGGGGAAGGCGATGAGATTTGTTCGTGCCAAGTTATTTGGTTTTGGAAAATGGGTCGATAAGGAATTTGATTTTAATGCCAATCCGCTTTTTATTTACGGGGAAAATGAGTCGGGCAAATCGACGCTCCATCAATTTATATTGTTTATGCTATTTGGGATGCAGCCGAAAGAGCGGAAGTTTTACCAGCCGAAGATGGGCAGCAAATTAGGTGGACAATTAGTTATTGAAGATCCAAAAGTCGGTACTTACACGATTGAACGCTTCGATGATAAATATAACGGGAAAGCAGTATGCTTCACTTCTTCTGGCGATACGTATGAAGAAACTTGGTTAAAAGAACGACTTCAAGGAATGAATCTAGCTATCTATGAAGCTATATTCTCTTTTTCAGCTCTAGATTTGAACGCAATTAAACAAATGCGGGAAGAAAATCTTGGTGATGTATTGCTTAGTATCGGATTGACTGGCTCAAGCAATATTTATGAATTAGAGAAACAGCTGGACAACCGGCTTGGGGAGATGTTTAAACCTTATGGGAAAAATCCGGCAATCAACAAGCAATTGCAAGTTGTCGAGCATCTAGGAGAAGAACTTGCCGCTATCCAAAAAGAAGAGTCCACTTACCGCAAAAAAGTTCTCGAATCCCTTGAACTCGAGGATGCGTTAAACAAGCTTAAGCGACAGCAAGCAAATCTGACAGGAGAAATTCGCACAATAACAAAGAAACTCACAGCGCTACCAGTCTTGAAAGAATTCCAGCATCTCACCAAGAAACAAGAGCAATATGAAACAACCTATGACTTTCCTGCAAGCGGCATCGCACGCCTTGAAAAATTACACGACACACTGCGACCACTTGAAAGTGAACTCGCAGTTTTGAAGAGTAATGAAGAAAATTACCGCGATAACGCTTCCCAATTAGAAAATCAGCGCTTGGCCGAATCGACAGTTGAAACGTTAAAAATTCAAAGACGTCACAAAGAACGATACACAGTTTTAAAAAATACAGAAGAAAACTTGTATCAGCGGAAAGTGGAACTTACGAAGAAAATTACGAATGAGCTAACGGATTTACAATTAAAGATAGATGTAGCTGAACTTCAGGACTTATCCTTACCCTTTTATATTGAAGAAACATGGAAGCAAATCAAAGAAGATAAAGAGAAGCTTGAACAGGAAAGTATCAGTCTTGAAACGGAAAAGAACGGATTAATGGAAGAAGAAAATTACTTGCAAGCAAAACTCGGTGAGATAAAAACCATGCTTTTACCGGAAGAAGAAGTCGCCTCGTTGAAACGGAAACTGGAAAAAGGGAAGGAACAGGAACAACTGGAACGTCTGTATGAAGCAAGTATGAATCAGCAGCAATCTTTTGCAGAAGACAAGAAACAAAGAATCAAGCGTGCGAATCAACTATTTCTAATTGGAATCATCCTTTCTATCCTCTCGACGGTTCTTGCATTTAGTATGGACGTGTCTTTACTTTATGGTGCTGCACTGTTCCTATTCCTGCTTGCGACGGGACAATATTTATTTCATAAACTGCATATCAAAGCTATGGAGAAGCTCATCCGGTCTCAACCAGGATTAAGTAATGCGCAAAAATTGTCGGATGAAGAAATATACCGCATGCAAAGTCAGCTTGAAGCAGAGGATGAAAAGTTGCGTGAATTAAAAGCTGTACAATCGGATATTCAAAAACAGCAAATAAATATCCTCAAATGGGAAGAAAAAGAACGTATGTATTTGGAAAAGGTAAGACGACTCACGGATCAAACAGAGGAACAGCTTATGTTATATCCGTTCCTTGAACCGATTAATAGCAGTTATTGGCCAGACTATTTTAACCGAATCAAGGAACTGCTTCGCCTACAAAACGAACGGGATCGCTTGGTAAAAGAAATAGAAGAGATTCGAATGGATGAAAAGCAAATAGAAGAAGAACTGATCACTTATCTTCATCAATTCGGGGAAACTTCGATTGGATCACTGGCGGAAGCTTTTCTATTCATTGAGCAAACATTAGACAGAGAAGTGGAGCTAGAGCAAAGAATCAACCAGATTCATGAATTAATCAATCACACTCAGGAACAGAAGGAAAATATGTTAAAACGCATAGCTGTGCACCAGCAAGAGTTAGCCGAGCTATTACAGAAAGCTCAAGTGGAAACTGAAGAGGAATTTTACAAGCTGGCAAATTATCTTAAAGAAAAAAGAGAGCTGGAAGCAGCACTGGAAGCGAATAAACAGCAGCTCGACTCGATTTTTCCGCAGCATTCTTGGGCGAGCATTGTGAAAGAAGAGCTCGATCCATTTAGTTTGGAAGAACGCGCGCAAGCACTCGAATCTCTCGCAACAACAACAGAGACTGAAATAGACGAAATTCAAAAGAAACTTACCGAAGTGAAGATGGAATTAAAAAAACTCGAAGGCTCGGATGCTTATTCATCGAAGCTCCATCAATTTGAAATGGAAAAGGAAAAATTAAACCAACTTGCAAAAGATTGGGCGATTGCTAGCATGCAGAGAGAAATGTTAGCGGAGACAAAGCAACGATACCAGAAGAAATATTTGACGAAAGTAGTGGAGGAAACAACTACTATTTTACATACCATTACGGATGGACGCTATACGAACGTTTTTGCACCAAAAGAGAAGGGGACGTTTCAAGTAATGTCGGCGGAAGGATTGCGCTTTAACGTGAATGAACTTTCTCAAGGGACAGTGAATCAGCTTTATGTTTCTTTGCGTCTTGCGATTAGTAAAGTCATGACTGAGAAACATCAGCTTCCTTTCATTTTGGATGATGCATTCGTTCACTTTGACGAGCTGCGCGTCGAGCGAATGATCAGTGTCCTTCAAGAGATTGCAACGAAGCAGCAGGTCATTATGTTTACTTGTAAATCAGACGTGAGGACGGCTTGTGAGAGAGAGAATATTCCAAGTGTCTACGTATAAAGTGAAACTTCATTCAGTGGGGAATCCTTACCCCCACTAAATGTTAGTTGAACAGAATCAGGTATTTACGGACTGTATAGCCCCCACTTTCCCATATTGGGCTTTCCCCATGTTTAGAAGCGGGGTATTACAGAGCGTTAATACGTGATAAATTTATGTTTATGGGGGGAAGAGGATGAACGAGCAGCAACACTATTTCTATGGGGTGATTCCCGTTGAAGTTCGGATGACGCCGGAAAGAAAGGAAGAGATATTACAGCAATACCCGGTTCCGGTCCTGCCTGACGAGGGAGCAACTTTTGAAATAGATCAGGAAGCAAAGGGAAATAGCGTCACATTAAGGCTCCTTTTAAATGAAGTGAATGTCCAGACGACAAAGACAAATAAGCAATTTTTAAAAATGACGTTCAGTAATAATACAGGAACAATACAAGCGAAAATGTGGGATAATCAAGGAGCTGTTGAGAAAAATTTGCCATTGCTAGAAGCATACTCTGTTTTTGATGTGGATGCAGTAGTTGATGAGTTTCGCGGTTTTAAGTCGCTTACAATCCAGCGCCTTGAACCTTGTGAGGGAGAAATTGATCCATTTTCCTATTTGCCTTATACAAAACAGAGTATTGAAGATTATACGGTGGAAATCTTCTCTTATATCGATGAATTATCCAGCCCGTATCGTGAATTTTCTATAGCTGTTTTGGATCAGTTCTGGCAAGAATTTTCCATTAGTCCTGCCGCAAAAGGATTCCATCACAATTATTTAGGTGGTTTGTTGAAGCACACGGTCGGTCTCATGCGCTTTGCCCGTTATATCGTGAAGCAGGAAGAAAATCCGTTTCAAGCTGTGATGAAATTAATTCAAATCGTCGAGAAAGCTTACAAACAGGAATTGTGGTCGAATTACCAGTCAGAGGAAAGATGGGTGAGACCGGTCTGGCAAGAGACAATTGATCACCTCTATCAAATGCTCGCTGGGATGATGGATCATAAAGAAGAAGTTGCGAATTACGATGCACTGCTTACTAGTATTCTTTTACATGATATCGGGAAAATGCTTGAATATGATTTTGCCGGTAAGCACTATGAATCGTTTGACTTTCTTTATCCGACGGCTGGTAAGAGCAGCTTACAAAAAAGAAAGCAGGCAGGAATAGCGATGGATGAACTTGGTGTGATGATAGGCCATATTCCATATGGGACATTAATCCTTACAAAAATGGTAGAGCGAGAGGGGATAGCATTTACGATAGAAGATATCCATCTCATGTCGCATTGCATCCTCTGTCATCACGGTCTGCCGGAATGGGGTGCAAGTGTGAAACCGCAAACTATTGAAGGCTATCTGATTCATATCGTCGACTACTTGGACAGTAGATATGAGAACACAGAAACTGTGAAATAGGAATTTTCTTTTCCACTGGAGAGGAATTTTTGTCCGTTTCTTTTCATATAGTTAGATAGAAACACTTGGACAAGGAGGGGGAAAAGATGATAATTGGAGGTGTTCCTTTATGGGTATTTATTGTCATCTTATTAGTATTCTTCAGCGGCTATATGGCTTTTCGCGCAATGCAGACGGATAGGAAAGTAGACCAGGAATTTATAGAAAGAGAAGGCGAAATATACATGGAGCGGATGAGAGAAGAAAAAGAAAGGAAAGCGCTTCGTGAACAAGAATAAATAATAGAAAAAAGCTACTTTCATTTTAGAAAGTAGCTTTTTTCTATGTTAGCCTTCTGCTCCATCTTCTTCTGGCTCAACAGGCTCAAACATATCTTCAAATTTATCAATTTTCACTTTTACATCTGCATCTTGCAGGATGTTGTCAATTTTCGTAGCTGCTTGGGACATGTCCATCTTCGCAATTTGTAACTCTCTACGGATATCTTCTTTCACATCTTCCAGCTCTTCCACATCTTCTACATCTCGAATGTCATTTACTTTAATAATATGGAATCCATATTGTGATTCAACTGGATCACTGATTTCGCCAACTTCCATATTGTAAGCAGCATCTTCAAACTCAGGAACCATACTACCAGCTGTGAAATAGCCAAGTTTTCCTTCATCTTGTGCAGAACCATCTGTGGAGTATTCCGCGGCCAATTCACCGAAATCTTCGCCGTCATCAAGTTTTTTCTTCACTTCATTAGCTGTTTCCTCGTCGGCAACAAGAATATGCTGGGCATCGATTTCAGTCTTGGATCGATCGTAGCGTTGTTCGATTTCTTCATCCGTAATCTCAATATCTTCGGCTAAAGCTTGTTCTTGCAAGAGACTGAGATAGAGGACATCGGCATAATCTTCTTCGCTCTCAAAGCCGCTCTGTTGCAGAACCATATCAAAGTTCTCTCCGAACTGTTCCTTTGCTAATTCAATTTCTTCGTCAATCATCTCATCTGTAACTTCATATTTATCTTCTAAGACCTTAACGGTAACTAATTCTCTTAGTACTTCTTCCCCGTATCGATCTTTTAATTCCTCATAAAATTCGTCTTTTGTTACATTTCCTGCGCTCGTTTCTACTACTGTTTCCGAGTCATCCCCGCTACAGGCTGATAGGGTGATAACACCAACAGTAAATAGAGCAGCCATGGCAAATTTCTTCATGTAGAACACTCCTAATCATTATGTCTTTACATTAATCATATTTTTAAATATATCATACTTTATGATGAAATAAATAGTAAAACAGCGAATACCTAACAAATACCTTTAAACTGCCACATTTAGAATACGGAGATATGAACAAACGAGCATGGTGACCATAATCATGTTGATCACTTTATATACCCGCTTTGATTTAAGTTCATTAAGTTCCATTTTCCGGCAGAAGTTATACGTCATTGTATTGAAAATTAATAAAATGATAAAAGCAAAAAAGAGATAGAAAATAAACAATCAAAGCCCCCCTGTATCTTTCCAAATCTATATCCTCTACTTTACCAAAAAATCGGCTAGCTGAACAGTCCCAACCGAAGTCGTAAATAGGGTTAGGGTGTATTAAATCTTCTATCAAATGAAATTGTATGATATGATTTACATACTCAATTAATTAGCGGTAAAGGTCTTGTGGCAGGAGGTGGGACGAAAATGAAGGAACACAGCAGTACAATAACTTCTTTTCAAATTCAGTTGCTTTCAAGAATTATTGATATGGATGAATATCCTTTTTTAAAATTGGTGATTGAACAGAATATTAGTGAAGAAGAGTATAATGAATTATTCGCCCATCTCAATAGTCAGCAAGCTATGTATGAGGAACAGAAAAATGAAGGTTTATTGGATTTCAGTTCGCTCCTCATCGAATTTGCCGGGTTATTAAATGAAAAACTGGATCCTACAACAACGATTCATGCCCTTCGTAAGGAAAATTATTTCCCCGAACTAATGGATGAATATATAAAAATTTTACAAGAATCATAAAGTGAAATTTTATTCAGTGGGGGTTTCCTTACTCCCCATTGAATGTTAGTTGAACCGAATCAGGGATTTACGGACTGTATATTCTCCACCTTCATATGTTGGGCTTCCTCCTGTTTAGAGGTGAGGGGTATTACAGATCGTTAATGCGTGATAAAAAATCAGGACGCAGCTCTTAACCCACGTCCCGATTTTTATTAAATGCTTTTTACTTTATTCTCAAGGTCTCTTAGGCTTGCTTCGATTTGTTCGAGATAATGGTAAATTCCCTCTTGGTGAGGTTCTACAGTTTCTTTCCATTCTTCCACCGATTTCTTCATCTCGTCCGTTAATTCCTTTACAATTACAACGCCTTCCTTAGAAGTTTCACGCAATTGATCTTTCAAATTATTGATCAGATTCAACATATCAATGAACTGATCTTTCAGGCAGTTCCTGACATCGCGACCTGATACAGGTGTACTCAACAATGCTGCTGAAGCGCCAATTGCGCCACCAACAAGAATTCCAAGAACTATTGATTTACTAGACATAACAGATCTGCTCCCTTCTGCTTATACTGCTATCTTTCACCATTCCCGGACAAACGAAACATGGGAAATGATTCTCTATTTCCATTATAACAGATTTATTACCAGGTGCTAATTCTTTCGTAAAAAAATCCTCTAATCGAAATTAGAGGATTTAAGTTTACGATACTGATATTGGATTGGACCGTCTGAAGATACCTTGCACAATCGGATAAACAACTACCATAATTACTGCATTCACTGCCATTGCAGGAAGAACAACGAGTAGGAAGAGGGAAATTAATCCACCCTCTGGAATACCTGCAATCAGGGAGATGACCGTAATGAAGATCGAACCACTGATCAAAGTCCCAATACCGGCTAGGGCAGGAGCTGTAATGTTTTCGTTTAAACGACCCTTTAATGCGAGGAAAATCGCCAGAACAAGAAAAGCGGTGATTGGTTTATCTATAACGTTTGCAATTTGACCACCGGGTGCTCCGGTTGTTAGTGCTGACATGATTCCCGTTGCTAAGGAAAGCACGAGAACGTATTTCGGTTTCGGGAATAAGAAAATCCCGAGGAACATCATGGACAACAACATATCCGGCTTCACTCCGAAGAATAACGGTGGGATAATTGCATGTAACACCGCACCAATCCCTACAAGTAACGACAATATAACTAGAACTTTAACTTTCATTCTAAACCTCTCCTATTCTCTTCTCATCTAAGGTTTCCAACTGTACACTCATTGTCAGTTGCGAAACGTTAGATTTATTATACCAGAAGTACCCGGAAATGAATAGGGAATTTTTTATACAATTCTGTTACTATTTCACGTTACCGCGGATTTCTCCTGCGATTTGTTGTAAGTCTTCGCTCGTATACTGATCACCATGAACTGTCCAGCCAAGATCATAACCATCGCCTTTACCGTAACGCGGAATGAGGTGGAGATGTAAATGGAATACTGATTGTTCTGCAGCAGCTTCGTTATTATTCAACACGTTCATTCCTTTTGGCTCATATGCTTCTTTAATCGCATTAGCTATCTTAGGAACACGCTCGAATAACTCTCTTGCTACTTCTGGCGGTGTTTCATAAATATTTTTCGTATGTGTCTTAGGAATAATCAATGTATGTCCCTTCGTTACTTGACTAATATCTAAGAAGGCATAGACATGCTCGTCCTCATATACCTTTGCAGATGGGACTTCTCCCTCTATGATTTTACAAAAAATACAATCTTCATGACTCATAAAACCTTCACTCCTTCTATGTATTTGTACATCCATTGTACCTGTTGTGGCGTGAAAATTCAAAATTCAAAAGCTTTGAACCTCTCATGACTGAAATCACGAGTGTTCTTGGTTTAGTTATAAATACGCCAAAAAGAAACAGGACTGGTCCAAGGGGGAGGACCAGCCTGCTTTAAGAAGACAGCGGGATACAACATGCAGCAGCTTACTAGTGGGGAAGGTAAACGAAAATTGGAGTGAAAAAATTTCGTTCACACAAATCTTTTCTTAAAAGTTAAAGAAATTAATTTTTAAGGAAAGATTTAAGGATTTTAAAGCGTTCCTGCAATTATTGGTATTTGCGTGTAACACAGAATCCAGGCATTTTTAACACCTCTCTTGTGATACAATCAAATCACTTTGTGTATTCGCTGTCTTCGGTTCTTATTTTGTTTCGTTTCCTATTTCTTATTCATCCAAATAATAAGACTCAATTTTCTTTCACAGCTGAAACAGTAAACTACCCTCTCGTATCCGTTGTTCCGTCACGATGAAGATTATATTTCTGAAATATTATATAATACAACTTTCGCACTGATAAGCTTCATAAAATTGCTCTAGGTCACTGTACCGAGAAGACTTTAAATAGTACAGTTGACTAGCTCAATATAATAAACGGGACTCCTCTATTTACCCGAACGGACTGGAGTCTGCTTCATTCGAGTGATTAGAACCTTTCTATTTACCCGAATGGACTGGAGTCTGCTTCATTCGAGTGATTAGAACCTTCCTATTCACTCGAGCGAACTGGAGTCTGCTTCATTCGATCGATTAGAGCCATTCTATTCATTCGAACGGACTGGAATCTACTTCATTCGAGTGATTAGAGCCCTCCTATTCACTCGAATGATCTGGAATCACCTTCAAACGAGTGATTAGAACCCTCTAAATAATTTCCATTCAAAATAATCATCTTTACTAGTTCAGTTGCCCGGAGGAAGGTGACTCCTACGGGAATAGCACGAGTCCAGACCTAAGCAGTAAGCGAACTTCTTCCGGGGGAGACTAAGTTCTCCACGTCCTGTGCGTCGAGGCTTCGGCTGTGCCTTAGGATGGGCATCCGTCCGTCGGGCAACTGAACGGCGGCGATTAGAACTCTAAATTAGTGAACGAGCAAAAACACTTACGCTGAGTGAAGGCAAGGGTTCTAATGAAGGGAGACCGCGGTATATTTTGGCAAGCGAAAGTAAAGATGATAAAATTAATGAAAGTATGAAGGAGGTAAGCTCACGTGGATTCTTTGTTACATATTGACAACTTACATGGTGGTTACACCCATAAAAACGTATTACATGGAATATCTTTTGACGTGTATCCAAATGAAATTGTTGGCCTGATCGGACTCAACGGAGCGGGAAAGAGTACGGCGATTAAACATATAATCGGTCTTATGCAGCCGAAAAAAGGCAAGATTGTTGTAAATGGAAAGACATTCCGAGAAAACCCGACAACTTACCGTGGCCAAATGGCATATATCCCGGAAATGCCGATTCTTTATGATGAATTAACGCTGTATGAACATCTCAAGCTTACGGCGATGACCTATGATATACCAGAGGATGTATTTGAAAACAGACTTGATCCATTACTGAAGGAATTTCGCATGGAGAAGAAACTGAACTGGTTTCCTGTTCATTTTTCAAAAGGAATGCGTCAAAAAGTAATGATCATGTGCGCTTTTTTAATTGAACCACCGCTTTATATTGTGGATGAACCATTTGTTGGTCTTGATCCGCTTGGGATTTCCTCTTATTTACAGCTAATGGAAGATATGAAACAAAAAGGTTCCGGCGTATTGATGTCGACACATATCCTTGCTACTGCAGAAAGGTATTGTGATCGTTTTATCATTATCCATGAAGGCGAAATTAGAGCTTATGGCACGTTAGAAGATTTGCGGGAAAGTTTCGGAATGCCAGGAGCAACATTAGATGATTTATATTTACGCTTAACGAAGGAAGAGGATAGCAATGTTTGATTCCCATGCCTTTTATAAAAAACGGCTAGCTTCCCATATGAAAGAATTAGGCCGCTACACGCGTTATATTTTTAATGGGCATATTGCTTTTGCATTATTCTTCTTCATTGCTGCGGTTGCTTATTATTACCAAGCATGGCTTCAGCAGCTTCCGGAAAATTTCCCGACTGCTGCTATCATCGGAATTGCTTTCGGGCTCGTTGTGAGTTACAGTCCGGTCCGAACATTACTTCAGGAACCTGACCTTGTTTTCCTAATCCCTGCCGAAGAGAAGATGAAACCTTATTTCCGGAACTCAATCATTTATAGTTTTGTCATTCAACTTTATTTGATTCTGCTTGTTGCGGCGGCATTAGGACCGTTATATACGGCAAGTTTTCCAGAAAGGGAAGGGAATCCTTACTTACTTACTATTATTATCCTGCTTATTTTTAAAGTGGCCAATCTCCTTGCAAACTGGTGGATGTACCGGATTAGAGATCGCAATCACCGCCGGCTGGAAATATTTGTGCGGATGGTAATGAATGTTCTTGTCTTTTATTTCATGATTGCAGGTGAAATGCTTGGTGCCTGTATCGTGACTATTCTTTTTGCAGCGCTTTTTCTTTACGATTATGTTTTAGCGGCAAAGCAAGCCGGAGTAGTTTGGGATCTGTTGCTTGAAAAGGATCAGAATAGTATGCAGACGTTTTACCGGATTGCGAACATGTTCAGCGATGTGCCACATATTAAGACAAGAGTAAGAAAGCGACAATGGCTCGTTTCACTAGTTACAAGAAATATCCCATTTGAAAAACGACACACCTTTGATTATCTGTATAGGATTACATTTGTTCGGAGTGGAGATTATGTCGGGATGTACGTGCGTTTAATCATTATTGGTGGATTATTCATCTATCTTATCCCTAATATTTGGGTGAAGCTGTTATTTGTTATACTGTTCCTTTATATGAGCAGCTTCCAGATGATGACCCTCTACCAGCATCACCGAACGATTATGTGGCTTGACATTTATCCGATTGAAAAAACGGATAGGCAGCAATCTCTTGTAAAATTGATTTTTCAACTTACAATCTTACAAACGGTTTTATTTGCTTGTATTTTTATCATCATGCAAGAATATGCCGGATTTCTCTTTGCAATGATTGTTGGCGTAAGTTTCACCTATTTATTCGTGAACGGCTATGTCAAACGGAAGTTAATCTAGATTGGAGATTGCTAATGAAGGCTAGAAAGAATATTTTGCTCGTTTTTTTTGTCGCTTTAATACTGATTACAGGCGTATGGGTACTGCAGCTATCGCAAGGGAAAATGCCTTATCTTGATCAAATTACAAGAAGGTTTGTCGATTCGCTCGGGCAATCGTTTCTCCTGGAGCCTTTCCAATTGATCACCCATCTTGGCTCCAGTTTCTTTTTATATCCTTTTGTCGCAATTGTTACGATACTTTTATTTATTTGGTTTAAGCATTGGCTGCCAGCTTTCTTTTTCGGTGGCGGTATTTACCTCACGCATAAGGTTAATGAAGTAATCAAGCTCTTCGTAACAAGGGAACGCCCGAGTATTTCTGTGAGTCTCAATGCGGAGGGCTACAGTTTCCCGTCTGGACATGCGATGCTTTCCGTTGTTTGCTACGGACTGCTTGCTTATTTCATTACGCGTCAATTAAAGTCTAAAAGACAGATTTTAACAGTGCAAATTGCCTGCGGGATTCTGATATTGTTAATTGGAATTAGTAGGTACATTATCAACGTTCATTACTTAACTGATGTATTCGCCGGCTTCTTTATCGGATTTCTTCTCCTAACCGTTTTTATTTTCCTATATGAAAGGTTGATTAAGAAAGTATCTCCGTCTAAAGACTGAGATGGAAGCAATCCAGGGAAGGTTCACGGATGGAGGCTGGACCGGTAGACTGAAGAGGAACAGAAAGAGAGCGCGGATTGCCAATTGGGTTCTAATCATTCTCTTTCCTTATGTTAAAAAGAAAGAGTGATGCGAATGAGACGTTTTTTTCAATACTTTATTGCGATATTTTTAATCGGTGCCGGCATCATGCTTGTGCTTGCTAATATTGGAATCATGGATTTCGGATTCCGCAGCCTCTGGCACTATGTTTATCCAGTGTTCATCCTTGTTCTCGGGCTCAAATGGATGTTCGATTATTTCCGGAAGCGGGGAACCCACTGGTTTCTCGGCATCTTCTTTACCGTATTCGGGGGATTATTATTCCTCGATCGTTTCGAGGTCCTTACGTTTTACTTTACAGATGTAGTGAAGCTCTGGCCGTTATTCATTATATACTTCGGTTTTGTTTTGATTGGCTTTGGACGAGGTAGAAGGTATATTCATATTTTAAGGGAAGGTAGCCCGAGCTTGAGGAAACGTCAAGATATGACAGTGAAGACACAGAACTTCACCATCGGGAGCCAGGAGTACAGTGAACCGAACTGGAAGGTAGAACCGATGAATATTAATATGCTTGCGGGAGACTTTTATCTCGATTTTTCGAAAGCATTTATCCCAGAGAAGGAGATTCCAATTTTCATCCATTCACTTGCTGGTGATGTTCATATACTAATTCCGGAGAATGTTGATTTCCGAATTGAAGCAAATGTGAAGGTCGGGGATATTAACGTCATTGGTAACGTTTCAGAAGGAATCAGTCGTTCCTACTCATATGAAACAGATAATTATGAAGAAGCTGTAAGAAAGATTGACTTTTACATCCAATTAAAAGCAGGGAGTATTCGAGTTGACCAAGTGTAGGGGGAGAAGGCATTGAAGAAGAGATTTTCAAGCATCCGTTATATTTTTATCCATTCCCATTTGTCAGGGCTTCTCCTGTCTACTGTGACACTCCTTGCAATCCTGCTATTGCTCTATGTTCTATTTGAACCCGGCTGGCTCAATCCATCAGCGATCTTCCTCTTTACCGGGTTGTATGTTTTTATCGGATTAATTATTGCTGTCTATACAGGCTTCAGGTCAAGCGGGAATTTTAAAACGAGGCTGGATACTCTCTCCGTGCTAATTACACAATTTGCGAATGGCAATTACCAATCGAGTGTTCACTTTGAGGAAAATGACGAGGTCACTAGAATAGGTAATGAATTGAATGAATTAGGGAAAAAGTTGCAAGATCAGGTGAAATCATTACAGCGGATGGCGGATGAGAAGTCAGAACTTGCGAAGTCTGCCCATAAATCAGCAGTAATAGAGGAGAGGCAGCGACTTGCGCGGGATCTGCACGATGCGGTGAGTCAGCAATTATTCGCTCTCACGATGATGTCGGAAGCAGCTGTAAAGCAAATGGAAGCAAGACCAGAGGTAGCAAAGACGCAAATGAAGGAAGTTGCTGCAATGGCACTGCAAGCGCAAACGGAGATGCGGGCACTACTTTTGCATCTGAGGCCAGTGTATTTATCAGGTGAGACTATACATGAAGGGATTAAAAAATTAGTAGAAGAATTGCAAATGAGAAGCCCAATCGATTTCCGGGTGGAAGTAGAAGATGATCTTGTCTTATCAGACACAAAGGAAGAACATGTTTTTCGAATTATTCAAGAGGCTTTCTCCAATATTTTACGTCACGCAAACGCTACAATTGTTCAGGTAAATATCAGAAATTTGCGTCATGAATTATTTATCCATATTCGCGATAATGGGAAGGGTTTCGATGTATCAACGAATAGAGATAAGAAGACATCTTACGGGTTGAAGACGATGCGGGAGCGTAGTGAAGAGCTCGGTGGAACTTTTCAGCTTCGTTCGAACCCGGATGAAGGAACATATATCGATATAAGAATACCATTTTAAAGGGGGAGTAATATGGTCCGAGTAGTCGTTGTCGATGACCATGACGTCGTACGGAAGGGTATTATCGCTTATTTGACAACAGAGCCCGAGATAGAAGTCGTCGGTGAAGCAAGTAGCGGGAATGCAAGCATTGCGATTATTGAAAAGGAAAAGCCGGATGTCGTTTTAATGGATCTAATGATGGAGGACGGGGATGGTGTTGAAGCGACACAAAAGATTTCAGAAGTGCTGCCAAGCTGCAGGGTAATTATTTTAACAAGTTTTTATGATGATGAACAAATCTTTCCGGCACTGGAGGCAGGAGCATTCAGTTATTTACTTAAAACGGCTTCCGCAACAGAGATTGTGCAAGCAATATTAAAAGCGGTAAAAGGGGAAAATGTGATTGAACCGAAAATAGCCGGGAAAATGCTCTCAAACTTTCGCCAGTCGGAGAAGAAACTGCATGATGAATTGACGGAGCGGGAACTGGAAGTACTTCTTTGCATTGGAAACGGGATGACGAACCAGGAGATAAGTGAACACCTATTCATCGGAATTAAAACGGTGAAAACCCATGTAAGTAATATCCTTTCTAAACTTGAAGTAAAGGACCGGACACAGGCTGCGGTCTATGTCCACCGCAATCAATTGCTCTAACGCCACGAAATAGTCATAAATTCCGAGGCGTAGAAATTGTATTATCATTTTTCTATTCGTATAATGTTAAAGTGAAACTTCATTCAGTGGAGGTATCCTTACCTCCCCCACTGAATGTTGGTTGAACAGAATCAGGGATTTACGAACTGTATATCCTTCACTTTCATATGTTGGGCTTCCCTTATTTTAGAAGTGGGGGTATTAGAGACCGTTAATACGCGATAAAGGAAAAGAGTCAGAAAGGACCCAAACTTATGCATTCATTGACGAAAAAGGCAGAGAATCTTTTGCTGATTATTTGGGTACAGGCCTTTGTAGCAACTACCGGAAGTTTGTTTTATTCCGAAGTAATGGGTTATATCCCTTGCGAGCTATGCTGGTATCAACGGATTTTAATGTACCCGTTAGTTATCATCTATGGATTGGCACTATGGAAAAAAGATGTAAAAATGACATTGTCGGGATTGGTATTAAGCGGGATTGGGATGTTTGTCTCCACGTATCATTACTTACTTCAAAAAGTTCCGGCCTTCCATGAAATGGGAGGATCATGTAGTGGTGCCGTACCATGTAATGCAATCTATGTGAATTACTTCGGTTTCATCACGATTCCATTTATGGCTGGTGTAGCATTTATTGTCATCTTTGTTTTCCATCTACTTTTGCTTAAAGAAATAAGGAGGAACTGATTCGAATGGGTAAGAAAGTCACGATAATTGTCTCCGTGGTTGTGGTACTATTTATAGCGTTATTCTTTGCGCTTAATTATAAAAACAACAAAGCGCTTGAAGGAGATAATCCATATGGAACCAATGATTTAGATCAAGCGACCATCGACCAATTAGGAGATCCATTATACGGCAATCAAATTTTACCGGATGATTTGATTGAGCAGGTGGAGAGTGGGGAACCAACTACTGTTTATTTTTACAGCCCGACCTGTGTATACTGTCAGCAGACAACACCTTATCTCGTTCCATTGACAGAAAAGATGGATGTAGATATGAAGAAGCTGAACTTGCTTGAGTTTGGTGAAGAAGCGGAACCATTTGGCATTCGCTCCACACCTACTCTCATTTATTATGAGAATGGTAAGGAAGTAGCTCGCCTCGAAGGCCAGCACCCTGAAGAACAATACGAACAATTCTTTAATGAATTCGTCTTGGCTGGTGAATAAACGAAACGAAAAAAGGTTATCCACTTTAATATAAGCGGGTAACCTTTTTAAACTACTGATTACTTTCATTCAGTGTAAAGCCAACTTAGGTCTCGAGGTGCGCAGTCCAGGTGTCTGAACTGCTCCGTGGAAGGATACCATTTGGTACGCTGTTTTTATTCTTCCTCTTCCTCTACATACATATCATAGGTTGCTAAATAGGTGTTTTTGAAAAAATAGGAAGATGGCTTCACTTGGTCTAATTCATGTGCTTTTTGGAACTCGCCAGATGCCTTCCAGTATTCAAAATCCTTTTTTGAGGACCATTGGGTTAAAATGACATATGTTGTTCCTTTATAGGGGCGTAATACCCGGAATGCTTGAAATCCTGGCATTGCTTCGACGGAATGTTTCCGCCGCTTGAAACGGTCTTCGAATAAAGCTCTGCTTTCTTCAGCCACAGGGATATTATTCATGACGACATAACCTCTTTGTTGTATCTCCCCTGTTGCTTCCAGGATCTCATATTTCCGGCCAGATTGAAAAATTTCTTTTGTCGGATGTTCATAATAGAGAAGCCCACCCGCATTATTTTCCATGAGTTTTAGTTCTAATTCTTCATGTTTTTTTTCCATTTGCAGCAAGAAGTCAATCGTACCGTTTGTCATGTATGCATTCAATTTTATTCCCCTTTCTATATTCCTCTTAACTCCTATTCTACCCTAAAACCGAACGCTGTACGCAACGACAGAAGTTTCCCAAACAACTTATTCAAACTTTATCACGTATTAACGGTCTGTAATATCCCCGCATCTAAACATGAGGGAAGCCTAGCATGTGAAAGTGGGGGATAAACAGCCGGTAAATCCCTGATTCTGTTCAACTAACATTCAGTCGGGGAGTAAGGAAACCCCCACTGAGTGAAGTTTCACTTTATCCCTGTAGAAGATTGTCGTATAATGCAGAGGTAGAGGTGGAATAATGGTGAAACCGAATCAAAGGAAGATGAATCGAAAACTGAAATGGATAATCATTACGCTTGTTTCCATTATAGGTTTGGCTTTAGCTGGTTATGCTATGATTATCTACTTCGGTAGTCAGATTGTCGATGAGGATGCGCTCATCCTTGCCCAGACGACAACGATTGAAACCGCTGATGGAGAAGTCATTGCGGAACTCTATCAGGAAAATCGTGATTATATTCCGCTGGATGAAATACCTAAACATGTACAAGATGCTTATATTGCGATTGAAGACAGACGGTTTTATGAACATGCCGGTATTGATATCAAGTCGGTTACGCGGGCTGTGTATAGGGATATCATCGCGATGAGCAAAGTAGAGGGTGCGAGTACAATTACGCAGCAGCTCGTAAAGAACTTGTTTTTATATAATGATAAAACCTGGACCCGTAAAGCGAAAGAAGCGGCAGCGGCTATTTACTTGGAAAGAAAGCTGTCTAAAGAAGAAATCTTAGAACTTTATCTCAATGAAATTTACTTCGGTCACGGAATCTATGGCATAGAGAAAGCAGCAAACTTTTATTTCTCGAAACATGCGAGCGAATTATCAATTGGAGAAGGGGCACTGCTTGCTGGAATGGCTAAGGCTCCAAACGGTTACTCCCCAATAAACCATCCGGAAAAAGCTTTGGAGCGAAGGAATATCGTCCTTGCCGCGATGGAGCATGCTGGGATGATTTCGATAGAGACAAAACAAACGGAACAAGGGAAAGCGCTTGGTTTACAATTGGAAGAAGCAGCTAATACCCCGTGGATCGATAGTTATCTTGACCTAGTCATAAAAGAAGCGCAGGAAAAGAGTCAGCTGCCGATCGAACAATTGAGAAGGGGAGGTTACCGGATTATCGTCGGAATGGAAGATGACGTTCAGCAAACTGCTTACGAAATGTTTACCAAAGATGATTATTTCCCTGGAAATACTTCTGGTACAGAAGGGGCATTTGTTATGATGGACCAGGATACAGGGAAAATTATTGCCGCAATTGGTGGCAGGGATTATACTTTCGGCGATTTAAATCGTGTTACGGTCAATCGGCAACCGGGTTCAACGTTCAAGCCGTTAGCAGTCTATGGTCCTGCACTGATGCAAGAGGAAACATTTACACCGTATTCGTTGCTGCCGGATGAAAAAGCTGTGAATGGAAATTATCCTGTTGCCAATGTCGACGATACGTATCAAAAGGTAGTGAGTATGTATGACAGTCTCGTAACTTCAAAAAACGTTCCAGCCGTTTGGTTGCTAGATCGCATTGGTATTCCCTATGCGAAAAGCTATTTAGAAAAGTTGGACATGGATATTGAGGATGAAGACTTAGCGATTGCACTTGGTGGGCTTTATGAAGGAGTTACACCACTTAATCTCGTCGAAGCATACCGAACGTTTGCAAAAGATGGGAATTTCATCAAAGCTTATACAATTGAAGAAATCTATGATTATAACGATACACGCATTTATAAAAATAAGTCAGAAGAAAAGGAAGTGTTTACGCCACAAGTTGCTTGGGACATGACAGAAATGCTCCGAAAAGCAGTAGAATCCATGCCGGAAGCAGCTCGAACCTATTCGAAAGCACTCGCCGGAAAGACAGGAACGACACAACATCCACTCGTGGAAAACGAAGTGAAGGATGCATGGTTTGTCGGCTATACTCCTGAATACGTAATGGCTGCTTGGACTGGTTATGATCAATCCGATGCAGAACACTATTTAACAGGTGGAAGTATTTATCCGGCTCGGTTTATTCAAGATATATTGACAGAAATCGACAAACTACACCCATTAGCTGAGAAATTTGAAAAACCGGATACGGTGGAAGCACTCGCGGAACCAGTCTGGATTGCCCCGGTAACCAACGTTCAAGCAAATTATGTATGGGGCGGTATCTCTTTAGTGCAAGGGAAAATCAGTTGGGACCCTTTAGATGATGAGCGAGCAATCTACCGGATTTATGAAGAAAGGGATGGCATCGACAGAAGAATCGGAGAAGTGGAAGGGGAAAGTGAATATATGATAGAACATGCATTGTTTAAGCATAAAAAATATTATGTCGTCACCTATGACCCGTTCACAAAGCTTGAAAGTCAAAGATCGGAAACAGTTATTTTGAACTAACGTTTTAGACAAATTAGTGACATTCAAGTCGAAAACCTATACAGGCTTATTAAGAATCGTTATAGTTTAAGATGGCGAAAGTGATAATGACAAAAGGATGAAATAAATGACGAAAAAGATGAATGACACAATTTTACAAGCGTATCGCGGTAAAGAAACAAGTTACACACCTGCTTGGTTCATGCGCCAGGCAGGAAGATCTCAACCGGAATATCAGGAGATTAAGAAAAAGTATTCCCTGTTTGAAATCACACATCAGCCTGAGTTGAGTGCATATGTTACAAGACTCCCAGTAGAAAATTATAATGTGGATGCAGCAATTCTATACAAAGATATTATGACGCCACTACCGGCAATGGGGATTGATGTAGAAATCAAGGCAGGCATCGGCCCAGTCGTCGATAATCCAATCCGCAGCTTTCAAGATGTAGAAGCGCTTGGAACGATTAATCCAAACGCGGACATTCCTTATATTTTGGATACAATTCGTATCCTGACGGAGGAACAGCTGGAAGTCCCGCTTATTGGCTTTAGCGGAGCGCCTTTCACATTGGCAAGCTATATGATTGAAGGCGGCCCATCAAAAAGCTATCACGAAACCAAAAAACTCATGTACCTTGAACCGGAAACATGGTTCCTATTGATGGACAAATTGGCAGACATGATTATTACATACGTTGAAGCCCAGGTGGAAGCGGGAGCCCGAGCAATCCAGCTATTTGATTCTTGGGTAGGATCACTGAATGCTCCAGATTACCGTGTGTTTATTAAACCGGTAATGACAAGAATTTGCAGTGAGTTACGGAAGCTTGACGTCCCGCTCATTATTTTCGGTGTAGGTGCCCGTCACCTCCTGCTTGAGTGGAACGATCTTCCAGTAGACGTAATCGGGTTAGACTGGAGAACATCGATTACAGAAGCAAGGAATATGGGAGTAACGAAAGTATTACAAGGTAATCTTGATCCCGTTATGCTCTTAACCGAATGGGAAAATATCGAAAAACGCACAAAGAATATTTTAGATGAAGGCATAAAGCAAGGGAAGCATGTCTTTAATCTCGGCCACGGTGTGACACCGGAAATTAAGCCGGAAACATTGAAAAAGCTGACAAATTTAGTTCATGAATATAGCAAGCGTTCTTAAAAATAGCAGGACGCAATGAATATTAAAGATGAGGTGTTGAAAAATGGCGAAAAAAATAAAAGGCTTATTAGTAATGGCATATGGAACTCCAACTAAAGAAGAGGATATTGAACCTTATTACACACATATCAGACACGGCAGAAAACCTGAGCCGGAAGCACTTCAAGATTTGAAGGAGCGCTATGATGCAATTGGCGGTGTATCCCCGCTTGCGAAAATTACAGAAGACCAAGCGAATAGTCTATGTGTTAAGTTAAATGAAGTACAAGATGAAGTGGAATATAAAGTATATATCGGTCTCAAACATATTACGCCATTTATTGAAGAAGCGGTAGAGAAAATGGCGCAGGATGGAATTAAAGAAGCTGTTTCCATCGTATTAGCTCCACATTATTCTACATTCAGCATTAAATCATATAACGAACGGGCAAAAGAAGAAGCAGATAAACATGGTATAACGCTCACTTCTGTCGTTGATTGGTATAACGAACCAGGCTATATCAAATTCTGGGCAGACGGTATTAAAGCTATTTATGACGAGCTACCGAAAGAGGAACAAGAAAAAACAGTGCTGATTGTTTCAGCTCATAGCTTACCAGAGAAAATTATCCAAGCCGGTGACCCGTACCCGGAACAGCTGGCAGAAACCGCGAAGCTTATTTCTGAAGCTACCGGAATTAAAAATTATGAAGTAGGTTGGCAGAGTGAAGGGAACACGCCTGACCCATGGCTCGGTCCTGATGTTCAAGATTTAACTCGTGATCTATACAATGAAAAAGGTTACCGTTCCTTTATTTATGCTCCGGTCGGATTTGTTGCCGATCATTTGGAAGTTTTATATGACAATGATTACGAATGTAAAGTTGTTTGTGATGAAGTCGGTGCGAACTATTATCGTCCAGAAATGCCGAACTTGGCTCCGTTATTCATCGAAACATTGGCAGATGTTGTGTTGAAAACGGAAAAGCGTGACGCACATGCGTAATATTGTAATTATCGGCGGCGGTATAACAGGTTTATCCGCCGCCTTTTACTTACAGCAAGAAAGCAAGCGTAAGCAAGAACCGATTAAACTAAAGTTGATCGAAGCAAGTGAGCGTCTTGGTGGTAAGATAAAGACGATGAAGCGGGATGGTTTTACAATCGAACAAGGACCAGATTCCCTGCTCTCTAGAAAACCAGCTATCGTCGAGCTGACGAAGGAGCTTGGATTAGAAGATGAGATGATCTTTAACGAGACAGGCTCGTCTTTCATTCTTGTGGACGGAAAGCTGCATCCAATGCCAGCAGGGACGTTTATGGGAGTACCAAAAGAAGAAAAGGCAATTGTGGATACGGAAATCTTTACGGAAGCAGGGAAAAAGCGAGCACTAGAGGAGCTTGAGATTCCAAAGGGCGAGCCGGTGGAAGACCAGCCCCTCGGTTTATTTATGCGCCGAAGATTTGGTGATGAAGCGGTGAACCGTTTAATCGCCCCGATGCTTGCTGGGATCCACTCTGGTGACATTGATGCGATGAGCTTGATGGCAATCTATCCGCTATTTTACGAACTGGAACAGAAGTACGGAAGTGTCATGAAGGGATTACAGGAACATATGCCTAATAAACCTGTCACGAAGGAAAAACGTTCATCCGGGATATTTTTCACCTTTAAAGACGGACTGGAAACATTAGTTCACCAGTTGCATGAGAAATTAGCTGCAGATACCGTCAGTACAGGAGTGGCGGCTGAACAGATTGTAAAGACAGACTTCGGCTATGAAATTTACCTGGAATCAGGAGAGAAGCTTGCTGCAGAAGCTGTTATCCTTGCAACAGAGCATTCGGCCGTTCCGAATCTTTTCTGCGATCATCCTTTTTTACAGGAACTGAAGCAGATTCCTGCTGTCTCAACGGCAAATGTAGTGATGGCATTTGATGGGGATGCAATTGAAAATGATCTTGATGGGACCGGGTTTCAAGTAGCTCGTGAAGGAGATATTGAAATTACAGCTTGTACGTGGACGAATAAGAAATGGCCATCAACAACACCGGAAAATAAAGTATTACTCCGTGTCTATGTCGGAAGTCCAGAAAAACAAGCATTCATGAAGCTAAGCGATGAGGTGCTAACGGAACTTGTATTGGATGAATTGAAGAAAGTAATGACGATTAAGGCAGATCCTCAGTTTACAGTCGTTACACGCTGGAAGGATGCCCGTCCGCAATATCAAGTCGGTCATCGTAAGTTCATTCAACGTATCCGCGACGAACTTTCGACCCAACTACCCGGTATCCAAATCATCGGTAGCTCTTACGACGGCGCAGGTATTCCCGATTGTGTAGCAAATGGAAAGAAAGCCGCATTAGAAGCTTTACAATTTTTGAAGAATAATTGATGAGGGAAAACACCAGTCAGTTTCGATTCGGTGTTTTTCTTTCTTTGTATTTTTTTGAAATTTGCAGTTGTAAATGATGGTATCCTTTGCGGGGCACGATTTATAAGTTGGAAGAATATCAAATCGTATAAACTTGTTAAAATTGATGTAAATCATAAATTTTACGGATATGATAAAGAAGTGAATGATCAGTACGAATTGAGAATTAAGACAAAATCCTTCAGTCATTACTGTATTATTACATCGCAAGCAACGCAAGATCGTCTGCTTGCTCTTTTCCATAATAAAGGAATTGAACAGGAAGGTGCGGAAGTTACGAATTACACAGATTCCGTAGAGAAAAATTACAGTCACTAAAAATCGCCTGAAATCTTATCATTTGATTTCAGGCGATTTTTCTATTTATTCATTTTCGTAACTTCTGATTAGCTCATCAACTAATGAACCGACATAATCGACCGCCACTTTAATCGCGTCCGGCTTGGACATGTCGACTCCTGCTAGTTTAATCAAATCAAGTGGTTTCTTCGTGCCGCCAGCTTTTAATACGTCTAACCAGCGATTTATAGCAGGGCGTCCTTCTTCTTTAATCATCTGAGCAACAGCTGTTGATACTGTGAGTCCAGCAGAATACGTATACGGATAGAGTCCCATATAGTAATGCTGCTGCCTCATCCATGTTAATCCGACCCGCTCATCGACCGTAATACTATCACCCCAGAAATTCTTGATCACATCGAGTTTCTGCTCCGTTAACACATCAGCTGTGAGTGGCACACCATTTTCCGCTAAATCATAGACTCGACGTTGTAATTCGCCTTCAAGTAAATGGGTGATGAAGTTATGGTGATATGTACCGAGTAATTGGGTAATGACCCAGCGCTTCATCCGGACATCTTCTGTTTCCTGCAGAAGACGTTCCGCTAGCAGCAATTCGTTTAATGTCGATGGAGTCTCAACAAAATAGGTTGACGGGCGTGTATTCATGAAGGATTGATTTTTCCCGGCAAGGTAGAAATGTCCGGCATGGCCCATCTCATGAGCGAGTACGAATGCACCTCGCATCGTATCTGTCCATGTAATCAAAATATACGGGTGTACTCCATACGGACTCGAACAGAAAGCTCCGTTTGCCTTTCCAATATTGTCCGCCCGGTCAACCCACCCATCATAAATAGATTTCTTCATAATTTCATGATATTCCGGACCCATGATTGATAGCGCGTCAAGAATAATATCCGTAGCTTCTTCATAAGTCGTTTTTGGATTGAGTGAAGGATCGAGTGGAGCTTTTAAATCACAATAATGTAATTCCCGAAGACCAAGTTTCTCTTTCTTTAACTTTGCGTATCGCTGCATATGTGGTGCTAATTCTTTTCCGATGATATCAAGCTGATTATGGTACATTTCTTTTGTCACCTGCTGAGGTGCAAGCAGCATGTCGGTTACAGACGGGAACTTTCGGAGCTTTGCCATTGTCACTTGTTTTGTGACTTCTGTTGCATAAAGGTGAGCAAATGTATTTTTATATTTATCCAATGTTTTCGTAAAAGACTTATAGGCATTCCTTCGCGTTGTTGTATCGGCTGAGAACTCATAACGGTCCTCATATAATGATTCAGACATCGGCAGCTCGACACCTTCCGCATTGGTGATCGGGTCAAATTGCATGTCCGCTGTTTTTGCCCGTTGATAAATCTGGTGAGGGGAACCATGGACTTCATGGAGTGCTGCCAGTGTTTCCTCCACTTCGGGTGCAAGGGTATGGGGTTTATCTTCTAATGCGTCGTAAAGTATTTTTTCATAATTTTTTAGTTTTGGTTCACTTGCTAGGAAGTGCTGGACCTTATCGCTCGTTAATTCCAGCAACTCCGAATGGAAAAAGGAAAGTTTTGCATTAATCCTCGCTAATACACTGCTGGTGAGCGCCACGTCCCGCTGATTGGCGGGGTCAGACCCATCTGCACTCGCTTTTAAATTCGAATAGGTAGCTACACGAACAACTTTTTCCCGGTAGCTTTCAAGAGCTTTTAGTGCTTGGAGCAGAGTAGTCGCACTTTCTGTTATTTTACCCCTAAAGATAGCCACCTGATCCGTTTCTTTTTCCAAATTATTGAGCTCAAGCTTCCAGTTTTGAGGGGTTGGGAACAAGTCCGCTAGGTTCCATTTTTGTTCCTCTGGTACATCCCGGCGCTCGGCACGTCTATTTGTATGAACAGTCATTTTCGAGTCCCCTTTTAGTTATTTATTTCGATACTCTAAATGATTATAATACAAATAAAAATAAAATGATAGAATCTTTCAAAAGAAGGGAAAGAAAAAATGACAGATGTTCTTATGAACAACTGTCTTAAAAGGAGAAATATGGTGTTGTAATACAGTTGGAAACTAAACTAGAGTGAATAGGTTCTGTAAAACAAATGAAGCGCGTGACTATCTTGCAGGATGATCACATTCATCACAAATATTGCCATAGCAGTCAGCTTTTTCATAAATATCCTGACCGCATTTGTTGCACTTCTTCTTTGGTAAACTTTTGAAAAACTCAACTAAACCTAGCATGCGTGGTTCCTCCTCGTTTGTTTGTCAATTAATTACCTGTTGAATGTATTGTAATATAACAGAGTGTAATTTGTCAACGCTGTTTTAATACATTTTTGAAAAACTTTTTTGACTATTATATAATATGCGACGAAAACGTTGTTATACTACACGTTAGCCTGGCTTTATTTATTGCTTTAGAATTTTGTTTCCATTAGAATATTTATATAGATAATCAAGAGGAGGCCAGGCAATGAAATTTATTGATAACAAAGGAATTACCGATCCAATGATCAACCTCGCCATTGAAGAATATATTTTGGAAAACTTCGGAGAAACGGATACATACTTGCTCTTTTATGTGAATGGACCTTCCATTATTATCGGAAGAAACCAAAACACGATTGAAGAAATCAACACGGATTATGTAGATGCGAATAATATTAAAGTTGTTCGCCGATTATCCGGTGGCGGTGCAGTGTATCACGATGAAGAGAACTTGAATTTCAGCTTTATTACGAAAGATGACGGGGAGAGCTTCCAAAACTTCCAGAAGTTCACCCAGCCGATCGTTGATGCATTGAATGAAAGAGGGGTACCAGCTGAGTTGCAAGGTAGAAACGATATTGCGGTAGAAGGAAGAAAAATTTCCGGAAACGCCATGTTTTCTACGAGAGGCAGAATGTTTAGTCATGGTACACTAATGTTAAATTCGAAAATCGATGAACTGACGAAAGCGTTGAAAGTTAACAAGATTAAAATCGAATCGAAAGGAATAAAATCAATTCGAAGTCGTGTAGCAAATATTAATGAATACTTAGAAGACAAGCTGACGATTGAAGAATTTAAAGAAATGATTTTGAAGCATGTGTTTAACGTCGATGATGTCAAAGACGTTCCACAATATGTACTGACAGATGAAGACTGGGAAAAAATCCATGAGATTTCCCGGAACCGTTATCAAAAGTGGGAATGGAACTATGGTAAGTCACCGTCATTCAACATTCAGGAAGCTCACAAATTCCCTGCAGGCCTTGTTGACGTTCGTCTAAATGTGAAAAAAGGAATCATTGAGGATTGCACGATTTTTGGTGACTTCTTCGGAATTGGGGACATTAAAGACTTGGAGAATAAATTAATTGGTCTCCGTCATGATCGAAAAACAATTGAAGCAGCACTCGAAGACTTCCCCGTTTCACATTATCTTGGGAAAATCTCCAAAGAAGATTTCATTAATTTGATTTATTAAAAACTTAAACTCCTAGTCAATGAGCTGCTGATTCCTTTTATTCAGCGTGAGTGTGTGCGACTTACTTCTGGAGGTCCGCAGTCCAGACACCTCTCGCTTTCCGCGGGTTGCTGGTGTGAACAAGCCAGACACTTACGTTGGATGAAAGTGATTAGGGAGATTTGAGTTAATAGACCTTGACGAAGATGGAATGTCTAGGTCTTTTTTTGTTTTAAAAATTGATTATGTAATGACAAATCTATCAGTTTGTTGGTTTTTTTTCTAAAAATTTGGTTTTATGTCTTTCTTTTTTAATGGGTCTTTGTTATTATATGTTCAAGCCACTTTCTTTTTCTCATGGAAAGGAAGTTTCTAAATGAATGCAAAAATATTTACCTCTTCTCATGAAATCAGTCCGTTGACAATGGCTATTATCGCGAGCCGTGATAAAGAGGGCAGACTCATCAGTTATATCTTGGATGAGTCGGCAGAGTACGTTAGCGACAAATCCCCAAGTAAACTCATCGATGAAGCCTGCATGTTCTTCGGGAGCAGTTTGAAGGGAAGGCAGGAAGGAAGCCGCGTCATTAGCGGGTTCACCCATAAAGTTCCTGTTTCCATTGATCCCGCAAGTGGTATGTATTTCCTGCCTACATACTCCCCGACAAGCCCAAAGTGTTCTTGGCTCTCTCATTCCCATGTTGATGACGTGATACCGTTAACTGAAGGAGACACCGAAGTACTTTTTATCAATGGAAAAACAATCACCCTTGATGTGTCTTACGGTTCGTTAACCAATCAGGTACGCCGAACAGCCCAGTTCCGTTATAGATTGAATAGCCGTTTACACTATATGGGGAAAGGGATGATAGCCGAGACCCCGAATCCATTTGACGCGCCGAATATTTTTAAGAATGAACGCGATTAGAGTCGGTCTCAAGCGCTTGAATGAGATGTTCTTTGATAATCAGTTCCACTTTTTTGCGGATGGAAGGATTGAAATAGTTCCGTTTTTCCTCTCTGCCTTGGCAAAGAAACAGAAAAGAGGAGAAGGAATCATTTTTGTTTAGCGTAATGACTTCTATATTTTGTTTCTTCATCTTGAATTTTAAGCCCCTTCGCTCTTCTAACGCCAAAGACTCCATTTTCTTCAAAAGTTCCAGATAGGGCGCTTTAATTTTAAACGGCCCTTCGTCAACATGCTGGATGTCTTGTCTCATTACAACAATTGCCATCGAAAGAAATAGGAAACGGGAAGCGATTGCGTATTCCTCTTCCGTAATAAATCGCATGAGCCATCCTCCTTTAAGAGAACATGTGTTTGCTTTAGTTTATTATACGACAAACTTGAAAAAAATACTATAATAAAAGAGAAAAAAGAAAGTGGCAAAATTTAGTGATGTTAAACTAGGATATTTCTGAAAGATAACTTAAACTATAAGAAACGTGTTCATCTATGCTGAGGAGAATGGGCTTACATGTACTTATTATCAACGACCATTACATTTCAAAATTGGAGAACGAAATTACAAAATGAAGAAATTGAGGAATTTATTCAACAACTATTGAACCAGTATGAAGGATTAGGCCCTTTACCAGGAATTTTATTGCCTTTTATTGAAGCGCTCTTGCCATTTTTACCGCTTATGGTATTTGTCTTGGCGAATGCTGCTGCTTATGGTTTATTGAAAGGTTTTCTCTATTCATGGATTGGTGCTTGTGTTGGTGCGATTCTTGTTTTCTTGCTCATGCGAAAGTTATCAAATGCTGAATGGGTGGAACGAAAGATTAAGCAAAACAAACAAGTCTCCCGGGTGACGAGCTGGGTAGAACGGCATGGCTTTGGACCATTGTTTCTTTTACTTTGTTTTCCATTTTCTCCATCTGCAATAATTAATATTGTCGCAGGCTTTTCAAGGATTAGCGCACAGCAGTTTATTCTGGCTGTGCTGCTCGGGAAAGCGGTGATGATATTCTCTATCGCTTACGTCGGATCAAGTATGATGGAATTTGCCAAAAACCCGATGAAAACAATCGTCGTACTCATCGGAGTGGGGTTATTCTGGTTCATTGGCAAATACCTAGAAGGCCGATTACAGCGCAAAGTAATGGAGAAAAACTATCCAAAAAGAACAAACTAAAAATATAGGAGCAGGCTTATATCTCTGGTAAACTAGAGATATAAGCCTTTTGCTTTATACTCGGGTTCGGGAGGCTCAACACACCTGCGCTTTCTGCGGACGGCTGATGAGCTCCTTCTGAGGCGGAGGCGCCTTGCGATGTCTCATTGCTGCCTCTTTTCCTGCAGGAACCTCTGGGGTGTTAGACTCGCTCCCAGTAAAAATTGTAAATAAACGTCTGATTTTGTTTTCAATTAATTTTATTAGTTGCATAGACGATTAAAAAATTAAATTCAAAAATCCTATTCAAAGTATCTCTTGGGAGCAGTCCAAAGCTTGAGGTTCAAGCGGGAGCTTCATCACTCGTTCGTGGAAAGCGAGAGGAGTTGGGCTATGGGCCTTGGGAGATTAGACAAAGTACATTTAACTATTTGTAAATAGATTTTGATCATTAGAGGAGGATATCTATGGGAATACGCTTTATTACTGGGCGTTCCGGAACAGATAAAAGTCAAATTGTCATTGAAGAAATTAAAGAAAAACTGTTGGAAAGCCCGCATGGCAAACCAATATTTTATATCGTCCCCGACCAAATGACCTTCCAACAAGAACGCGCCCTATTCACCGCGGAAGGAATTGACGGAAGCATCCGCGCACAAGTAGCTAGCTTCTCACGACTCGCCTGGCGCATCTTGCAAGAAGTCGGCGGCGGGACAAGACAATTTATTAGCTCGATCGGTATTCAAATGATGCTCCGGAAGATTATTGAAGAAAAACAAGGGGAATGGTATACCTTTAAAAAAGCATTGGAAAAACAAGGATTTCTCCAAGAGCTCGAACGGATGATAACTGAATTTAAACGATACCAGGTCACCCCGGAAATCTTGCAGCAAGAAATTGCGGGAATAGAAAAATATGTTCATAAGGAGCCAAATGAAGTAAGTCTGGAAATGAAATTGCGGGATTTGTTATATATTTATGAACGTTTAACCGAGCGCCTGGCGCCTCACTATATTGATAGCGAAGACCAGCTCCAATTGCTTGCGGAAAAAATCGGTACATCCCGTCTGCTGGAAGATGCAGAAATTTATTTGGATGGTTTTCATCAATTTACACCAAATGAACTTGCGGTAGTAGAAGCCTTATTGAAGAAATGTAAGACGGTTACTGTCGTGCTCACGGTGGACGATACGAGAGAAGAGCCAGCAGAGCTTGATCTGTTTTATCAGACGAAGGAAACCTATCATCAGCTCGTGCAACTAGCAGAAGCGAATGATGTTCCGCTTGAGGAGCAGCTGGAATTTTACCCGGAGAACGGCAGATTCAAGGAGCGTCCTTACTTTCTCCATATGGAAAAATATTTTGACACAAGACCTGCTCCAACTTATGAAGGTGAAGTTCCGATTCAAATTGCTGAGGCGGTACATCCACGAGCGGAAGTGGAAGGAGCCGCTCAGGAAATTCTTCGACTCGTTCGGGAACAAGATTACCGTTATCGTGATTTTGCTGTCTTTATGCGGGAAGCAAATGTTTATCATGATCTAATTGATACAATTTTTGAAGATCATGGTATTCCTGTCTTTATTGATGAGAAGAAATCGATGTTGAACCACCCTTTTATCGAATTTATCCGCTCCATTTTTGATGTAATTGAAGGGAATTGGCGCTATGATGCCGTCTTCCGGGTGCTGAAAACGGGTTTTGTTCCACCTGCCGATAAGCATTATCCGTTGACGGCGGATGCGATTGATGAACTGGAGAATTATGTATTAGAGTATGGAATCCGTACAAGGGAGCGCTGGTTTACTGAAGAAGAATGGATCTTTCAACGTTTCCGCGGGTTTGAGGAAGCGGGTCAAACAGATCGGGAGCTCGACAAACAGAAGCGGATTAATCGTTATCGCCGGCAAATTGTCTACTCTTTACAAGGGTTTGATGAGGCGATACGGGAGGCGGAAACCGTCCGCGAAAAGTGTGAAGTTCTATTCAAATTATTTGAACAGGTGCGGGCACCTGAACGATTGGAACAAATGCGGGAAACAGATGACGCAGCAGGGGAAATTGAAAAAGCACGGGAGCAGGAACAAGTGTGGGATGGTGTCTTGAAAATCCTTGATGAGCTTGTTGAAATGGCAGGCGAGGAGGCACTAAGTCTTGATGTCTTCCGTACGACGCTGGAAGCAGGTTTAGAGACGCTTGAGTTTGCCCATGTACCACCGAGTATGGACCATGTGATTGTTGGGACAATTGATCGCTCCCGAATTGGCCGCGTTCAGGTTGCTTTTTTGCTTGGGGTCAATGATGGAGTCTGGCCAATGAAACCAGCAGGGGATGGGCTCATCAATGAAAGGGAAAGAGAACTACTTGAACAAAATGGTGTCCGCTTGGCAGAAAGCAGTGTACGCCAGTTGCTTGATGATCAATTTTTTATGTATCTTGCGTTTACCGTTGCCAGGGACCGTCTGCATATTAGTTACACATTAAGCGATGAGGAGGGGAAGGGGAAAATGCCGTCCCAGCTCATCAAGCGAGTAGAGGATCTTTTCCCTGAGACGAAGGAAAGGTCCCTGCTTCAAGATCCGGATGACCTTGTGCGTGCTGAACGATTTATTACGAACCCGGTCAAGACAAGAGCAGCCTTAACGGCGCAACTTGCCCGTTATCGCCGGGGCTATCCAGTGGAAGATGTCTGGTGGCATGTATTAAATTGGTATATGGAACAGGAGCCAAAAAACGATACGACTTATATGATTTTGCAAAGTCTCTACTACCGGAATTTGCCGACTGACCTAGCTGAAGATACGATTAAAGAACTTTATCCAAAACAGGTTAAGGCGAGTGTTAGTAGACTGGAAACATACTATCGCTGTTCTTATCAACATTTTGCAAGATACAGTTTAAACTTGGAAGAGAGAAGAAGGTATAAGCTGGATGCGCCAAATATTGGTCAGTTATTCCATGAAGCGCTCAAGGTCATTACCGAGTGGATTCGAATAGAGGGCAGAGATTACCGAGAATTGTCGAAGGAAGATTCCAGTGCCTATGCGCACCGGGCTGTTGGTAAGCTTGCTCCTATTTTACAGCATCAGATATTATATAGTTCGAATCGTTATAAATATATTCAACAGAAGTTACAGGAAACAATTGCTAGAGCAACGTTTATCTTGAGTGAACAAGCAAGGAAAAGTAATTTTTCACCTGTCGGATTAGAAGTTGCTTTCGGTGAGAATGCACCTCTAAAGCCAATGGTAATGCAGTTGCCAAATGGCTTTGAACTCATTCTTCGCGGCCAAATTGACCGGGTCGACCAAGCGAAAATAAATGACGAGCTTTATTTACGGATTATTGATTATAAATCAAGTGACCAAGGTTTGAAGCTCTTGAATGTTTATTACGGTCTTGCCTTGCAGATGCTTGCATACCTTGATGTCGTCTTGTCCCAAGCGGAGGAGTGGCTTGGAATGAAGGCGAGTCCAGCTGGTGTTCTTTATTTCCATGTTCATAATCCGATGATTAGTGAACAACCAGATATGGAAGCAAGCAAGCTGGAAAAGGAATTGTTCAAAGCGTTTAAAATGAAAGGACTGTTGCTTCAGGATGAGACAACTGTTCGTAGTATGGATACAGCTCTTGAAACTGGATATAGCGACATGCTGCCAATTGCGCTTACGAAAACGGGAAACTTTTATAAACAGTCTAAAGTGGCAACGAAAGATACATTCCACGATTTGCAACAATATATCCATGGACTGATCGAGCAGGCCGGGATTGAAATTACAACCGGTCAAGTCAAGCTCAATCCATATCAGGATCAGCAAATGACAGCATGTAAATTCTGTCCATTCCTTTCTGTCTGTCAATTTGATACAGGCTTGGAAGAGAATGAATTTCGCCGGCTGAAACACATGTCAGAAAGTGAAGTGCTTGAGAAAATAGTAGGGGAGGAGGAACATTAATGGTACAGTGGACAAAAGAACAAGAAGAAGCGATTTATACAGCAGGAACGAATATCCTTGTTGCAGCCGCAGCCGGGTCTGGAAAAACGGCAGTGCTCGTCGAACGGATTATTCAAAAACTGCTGGACAAAGCGGACCCGGTTGATATCGACTCCTTACTAGTCGTAACCTTTACGAATGCAGCAGCACAAGAAATGCGTAACCGTGTAGGAACAGCTCTTGAGCGAGCGCTTGAAGTGGACCCGGATTCCGTGCACTTAAAGAAACAGTTATCCTTACTCCAGCGCGCATCGATCTCTACTCTTCATTCATTCTGTCTCGAAGTCATCCGGCAGTATGCCTATCTATTAGATATTGATCCGGGCTTTCGGATTGGCGATGATATGGAGATGGATTTAATTAAACAGGATGTACTCGATGATTTATTTGAGGAATGGTACGGTGACGAGACGAGTGCCGTTGATGAATTCTTTCAAGTAGTCGATCGCTTTTCGAGTGACAGGAGTGACGTCGATGTTGAGGAATTGATTTTAAAGTTATACACCTTCGCAATTCAGAACCCTTGGCCGGAACAATGGCTTGATGATTTAGCGGAAAGCTATCATATTCCGGAAGATTGGGAGGAAGGTGATTTAGACTTTCTTCCAATCCTTAAATATGAAATAAAGAATACATTGACAGGTATCCGGCAGCAAATGGAACAGGCACTGACGATTGCGAGGGAAAGTGATGGCCCCGACGCTTATATCGATACAATCACTTCCGACCTCGAAGGCTTACATGCTGCAGAAGAGCGGATAGATTCCTGGAGTGAACTTGTCGAATGGATGGACAGTTATAAATTTATCCGCCTTTCGTCAAAGAAAATGGATTGTAACGAAGAGAAGAAAGAAGCTGTGAAAGCTTTACGAAAGAGCTATAGGGACAGTTTTAGTACGATCCAGAAAAAATGGTTGAGCAGGCCCCTAGAACGCCATGTGGCGGAGATGCAGGAAATGTATCCGGTCATTAAAAAACTGACGGGACTTGTAAAAGAGTTTAAGACAGAATTTACGAAGGCGAAGAAGGAAAAGGCACTTGTTGATTTTTCCGACTTGGAACATTACTGTCTGGAGCTGTTACTGGATGAGGAGGCAGATGCGGATACACTAATACCCTCCCGTGTCGCTCTTGATTTGCAAGCTAAATTTACAGAAGTGCTTGTTGATGAATATCAGGATACGAACCATGTGCAGGAAACGATTATCCAAATGGTGAGTAAACAGGAAAATCCAGGCAATACATTCATGGTCGGGGACGTCAAACAGAGTGTCTACCGCTTCCGGCATGCCGAACCAAGACTATTCCTTGAGAAATATAAACGTTTCCGTATGGAGGAAGGTGCTGGAAAGCGGATTGATCTCGCGAGTAACTTCCGTAGCAGGGAAGAAGTTTTAAACGCGACGAATTATATTTTCCGGCAAGTTATTGATGAAGCTTTAGGTGAGATAGAATATGACGCGGCAGCTGAATTGATTTACGGGAATAAAAGCTATGATGAGGTGCCGATTGCTCGTCCTGAGGCGGAGCTTATTTTAATTGATGGAGATAAAGAAGTGGAGCCTCTTGAGGGTGAAACGGAAGAAGCGGAAGATTTCCGCGATCTTGAAAAGGCGCAAATCGAAGGCAGAGCTTATGCCAAGCTGATTAAAAAGTGGATCGGGCGAGACGGAGAAGCCTTTTCAGTCGTCGATAAAGAAACAGGTGCCCAGCGCCCTGCCCAATACCGCGATATTGTCATCTTACTTCGAGGGATGAAACAAGCTCCAGTTATTGCCGAAGAATTAAAGCAGCAAGGCATACCAGTTTATGCTGATGTTTCGGAAGGATACTTTGAAGCGATCGAAATAAAAGTGATGATCAGTCTATTGAAAGTAATTGATAATCCACACCAGGATATTCCGCTTGCTTCCGTACTCCGTTCACCTATTCTCGGGTTAAATGAAGATGAACTGACTCAAATCAGGGTGGCAAACCGGAATGGATCCTTTTATGAAGCGCTTGGAACCTATGTAAAAGCGAGTGATAACAAAACGACGGCAAAGCTTGCGCCATTTCTGAAACGCTTAAAAGAATTTAGGCGTGCGGCAAGAGACGGTGCGTTATCGGAATTAATATGGGATATTTACCGTGAGACCGGCTATTATGACTTTGTCGGTGGCATGCCCGGTGGAAGACAGCGCCAAGCGAATTTACGTGCGCTTTATGACCGGGCGCGAGGTTATGAATCAACGAGTTTCCGTGGCTTATTCCGATTCCTGCGCTTTATTGAGCGTATGGAAGAAGAAGGGAAAGACTTAGGAGCTGCCCGGGCGCTTAGTGAACAAGAAGATGTGGTTCGGATTATGACAATCCATAAGAGTAAAGGTCTTGAGTTTCCAATTGTCATTGTCGGCATGATGGATAAACAATTTAATTTACGCGATTTAAATGAAAAGTATTTGTTGGATAAGACATATGGATTTGCAACAAAGTTCATTGATCCGGTCAAACGCCTGACATATACGACCCTTTTCTATGAAGCTGTTAAAATGAAGAAGTTAAGAGAGCAGCTCGCTGAAGAAATGCGTGTTCTTTATGTTGCGCTCACAAGGGCAAAGGAAAAACTCGTCATGACTGGTTATGTTAGGGAACTACAGAAACGATTGGATAATTGGGATAAAATACTTGACCATCCGGACTGGGTGCTGCCGGAACATTATCGTCTAGAGAAGAAATCGTATCTTGATTGGGTTGGCCCTGCACTCATCCGTCATGAACAGAACGAAATCCTAAGAACGAGGGAGCTACCAGTGGGATTAGGACAGGAGATTCGCGAAGATCATTCGCGGTGGGAAATCACCATTGTCCATGCGCGCGATTTAACGAACTTGGATGCGGATGAAAGCATAGAGAAGGAGCAGTTGAAAGAACATATTGAAGCGTGGGAGCCGGTTCCCGTGGAGAGTGAGACGCTTCGGGAGTATGTCAATGAGCGGTTAAATTATAATTATCCGGACAAGGAAGCGACAATGACGAGGGCGAAGCAGACGGTGACGGAAATCAAACGTCAGCGCGAGCTTTTTGATGAATATGGTGCGGATCAATTGATCTCCGATTATAAGCCGCCGATCATCAAGCGGCCGAACTTCCTGCAGAAGGAGAAGACACTAAGTTCTGCGGAAAAGGGAACGGCAATGCATACGGTCATGCAGCATTTGCCATTGAATAGAGTTCTTACCGCCCCAGAGATTGCAGAAGAAGTCGAGCGGCTTGTGGAAAAGGAAATCTTGACACGAACTGAGGCAGATGTTATTGATATTGCTGCGATTGAACATTTTTACGGGACTCCTTTAGCGGAATATATGAGGAAGATTGAGGGGGTGTATCGCGAGGTTCCGTTTAGTCTCATGCTCAAGGCCGAAGAAGTCTATTCGGAATTTGATCCGGAGAAAAAGGAAGAAGTACTCATTCAGGGGGTAATCGATTGCCTTATTCCAAAAGATGATGGCTGGATCATCCTGGATTATAAGACGGATACAATTACCGAACCTGTTACATCTGCCTTAGAAGAAAAACTAAGGAAAAGATACAAAGTCCAGCTATCCCTATACCGGGCCGCGGTTGAACGAATCTGGAACCAGCCGGTAAAAGAAGCATATTTATACTTTTTCGAAAAACAACTATTCATACAAGTCCCAGAAGGGTAAACTATAAGTAGAATCGGGACATTGGGGTCAGAGCAGTTGTCCCAACTGGGACAACTGCTCTGACCCCAAAGGGAGGGGGATGGAAGGATGCAGTTCGCACCGACGAGGGTAAATAATCGTTTGGAGCATATTGATATCGTTAGAGGATTTGCTATCTTTGGTATTTTTACCGTGAATATTGGAGCTTTTTCAGCGCCATATTTTATATATGGTGGTGCGGAAATGGTTTGGAATACACCGCTTGAACGGGCCATTCAGGCGTTTATTGATATCTTTTTTCAAGGTAGTTTTTATACATTATTCTCCATACTATTCGGCTTCAGTTGGCAATTGATGAAAGAACGCCTGCAAGTGAAAGAAATCGCGTTTACACCGTTTTTATTACGGCGACAATTTGGATTAATCGGCTTTGGACTCATCCATGCATTCCTCATTTGGCATGGAGATATTCTACTATCATATGGTTTAATAGGACTCTTCCTCCTTTTGTTTATTGAAGTGAAGGAGCGGACGTTATTAGTTTGGGCTGCTGTCCTTCTTTTTGGCAGTGTTGGCTTGATTACACCAGCCTTATATGCGGTGCGTGATCTATTAAACTTTTCGGATGAACTTGCAATCAATCAAGCGATAGAAAATTATTCGAGTAACGAGCTTCCGCTTATTTGGAAACAAAATTTTTATGATTGGTCTTTAGCTAATTCGGGTATAGGTTTTATTTTTCTCATCATGACACTTTTGCCATTGTTTTTGCTTGGTATGTATTTAGCGAGAAAGCGAGTGTTCCATGAGCCGAAAAAACACGAACATACACTAAAGCGGCTGTTAATCATCACGTTTCTATTTAGTCTGATCTTAAAGGTTGGACCATATCTTATAGGAAATCCTTTATGGCTCTCGTATGTACAAGATAACCTCGGAGGAACGGCATCTGCTTTATTTTATATGACACTGCTAACAGTCTTGGCCCAAACTGAATCAGGCAGGAAACTGCTTCGGCCGCTCCGTTATGTCGGGAGAACAGCTTTAAGTAATTACATTCTCCAATCAGTCATTAGTTTTATTTTGTTTTACGGAATTGGCTTTGGTTTGTATAATTCTGTGTTACCTTCTGTTTCACTCGTAATCGTTGTGTTTATCTTCACCTTGCAAATATTGGTAAGTAAATGGTGGTTATCCCGCTATCGATTCGGTCCATTAGAATGGATTTGGCGAAGTTTGAATTATAAAGCAATACAACCTTTGCGAAAATAGCAAGAAGGGTGGAAGCCAAATGAAACGTCGTGAGCTGGAAAGGGAAGGAAGAGCATGGGGAGAAGAAGGGGATTGTTTTAAGTGTCCAAATTGTTAACGAATCACTTGGGAAGCCAACCTTCTTTGCTTCTAAAATGAATTCTCTTCTGGAACATGGTATGATGAGGATTGATGTAAACTGTACAAACAGATTGAAGGAGGTAATGATACAATGCTTCATATGCATGTCACGTCTTGGATACTTGGACTGATCCTATTTTTAGTAGCTTTATTCCTTTATAAACAAGGGAACGAAAAAGGCGGAAAAATCGTTCATATGATTTTACGCTTATTCTATCTCATCATTATTTTTACTGGTGGGTATTTATTATTCGATGTCTATTTGGCGAACTTCACCATGCCAGAGGGCGCAGAGGCAATCACGAAAGGTCTTGCCGGAATCTGGCTCATTGCAGCAATGGAAATGCTTCTTGTCAAAACAACCAAAGGCAAACCGGTTGCCGGCTGGTGGGCTCAACTCATAATCGCACTAATCCTAGTACTCGTCTTAGGATACATCCGCCTGCCATTATAGGATGGGTTTAAATTCGATATGAAAAAATGAGGTTGGACTACGTGTTCCAGCCTTATTTTTTATTGCAAGCGTACTATAAAAATATAAATATTGTTGATAACTTAGATATTCAGGACTAGCCACGTCCTGGGGCAACATCGAACTACCTCCCGTCCTGGGAGGGACAGTTTGTACGTTGCTACGACGCACAGGATGTGCTAGTACAAACGCTCTTCGGTGGGACGAGTAATCGCAGTCCCAGGCGTTGCGAAGACGATCGCGTTTTTAGCCTGTAAGGGCGCTTGCGCCTTTGTTATGAAAAGCTTTTGAAGTTTTTTCAACAATTGTGGAATAGCAATTGACTAAAATTTATTTTCATTAATAATAGTACAAGACAGTAATAATTGAAATGGTGGGGATAAGATAATGAGGAAAAAACTAGTCATCGGTTTAACAATCCTATTTTCGTTTTTCATATATGTGTTACCGGTTGCAGCAGAAGATAGACAAATTGAAGATGAGATCATGTACGAAATCATCGTCGATCGTTATAACAATGGGGACTTTTCCAATGATATTGCAGTCGATGTCGATGACCCAGCCGCTTACCATGGTGGTGACCTTATAGGGATTATGGACCGGTTGGAGGATCTCGCACAAATCGGTGTAACAACGATTGTTCTGTCGCCGATTATGGCAAATATGGATGATGGATTCCATGGGTATTGGGTGGAAGACTTTACAGAAATCGATCCGCAATTCGGTACGTTTGAGGAATTGGAACAGCTCGTTGAGGCTGCACATGAGCAGGATATAAAGGTTGTTCTTGAATTTGTTACGAATTACATACCGGAGGATCATTCTATTGCACTGGATCCCCAACGTGCGGACTGGGTTTTAACAGAAGAAGTTACGGGTCCAGACTGGGCAGAACGTGTTGTACAATTTGATCAGGATAACCCGGATGTACAAGAATACTTAATCGACGCCGCTTCGTTCTGGCTCGATGAGACTAAAATCGATGGACTGAGTCTTCATGCAGTTGATCAATCATCTATTGACTTTTTAAATAGACTTACAACAGAGTTAAAAGAAAGTCATCCAAACAAATATTTACTCGGAGATATACTTGACGAAGAAGCTGATATAGCTGAGATTATGGAACATACGTCACTTGATGCAATCGATAATTATCAAATAGGACAAATGATTTCTGATATTTTCAGTATGCCTGATCAATCTCCAGTAGAAATTTATGAAATACAAAAAGAGATGAGCGATTTTCAAAGTATCCTTATCGTGGATGATAAATACTCGAAACGATTCTCCCAGAAATTTTCCGAAAATGGCAGGAATATTGTAACGGCTTGGCAACTTGCTTTAACGTATATGTATACAACACCTGGAACACCTTTGATTTTACAAGGTACGGAAGTGGGGATGTATGGGGAGACAGCAGAAGATTCTCAAAGGTTAGTACCTCTTAACAGTGGGGATCAAGACTTGATGGAGTTCCATGAACGGATTTCCTCTTTACGAACTGAATTCCCTTCTTTAAGACACGGTGACTTTGAATTGATTGATGAGCGTGATTCCTATGCAGTGTTTAAGCGAACTTATGAAGGAGAAACTATGTATATCGGCATCAATAATGGCAGTGAATCCAGCTATATAGATGTTACCGATGTCGGTCCGGATATGTTGTTCCGCGGCTATCTAGCAGATAACCTTGCTCGTCAGAATCCAGAAGATAATTACCGGATAGGTATTCCGAGAGAATCGGTGGAAGTCTATCAATTGATGGATGATGTAGGCTTGAACTGGACCCTTATTATAATGGTTGCTACTATCTTGTTAGGTTTTGTTTTTGTCGTTGTCTATTTATCGAAGAAACAGAAAGAACAAGAAAGAAAAGAGGCCGATCAAGGGATTCAGAAATAACAAGAATGAAGAAACGCTTGGGAAGCGGCCCGAGCGTTTCTTTAATTATTCGCTGTTACCCTGATAAGGAATGCTAGGAACATGAAAAGTGACGTGATAAAGTGAAAACTTCATTCAATGGGGGTTTCCTTCCCTCCCCACTGAATGTTAGTTGAACAGAATCAGGTATTTACGGACTGTATATCCTCCACCTTCACATCTTGGGCTTCCTTCCATGTTTGGAGGTGGGGGTATTACAGACCGTTAATACGTGATAAACAATGCTCCTAGAATGAGAAGTGCTGCGATTTGGTTCTTAAACGATAATAAATACACCGAGGAAAATCCATCCAAGTAGGGCGATATGGGCATGCAGTATAGGAGTATAATCTATCTATGTATGGGATGCTAATGGATATAGATCGTATCCAGATTCCAGTAAGAGTTGTTAGAATAAAGAAGAGGAGGGTGTAGCAAGAAGGATAAAGACGCCATGTCCCCTTAAACTGCGGACAAAACGTCTTTATCGCTGTTATTTATTTGGTTGGTTGGAAAAGAATAAAGCAAGGGTACCTGGTCCTGAATGGGCGCCAATAACAGCACCGACCATTTCGATAACGATATTTTCCCTCGGAACCTTGAATTTTTCATGAATGAGGGAAGCGAGTTGTTCGGCCCGTTCCAAATCGTCTCCGTGACTGATGCCGATCGTCTGATTTTGGAAATCTGTTCCGCGTTCTTCCATTAGTTCAATCATTCGGCCCAATACCTTTTTAGAACCGCGCAGTTTCTCAAGTGGAATTAATTTACCATCTTCTACATTTAAAATTGGCTTTATCTTGAGTAAGCTGCCGACAAATGCGGAAGTCTTGCTGACACGGCCACCGCGATATAAGTATTCCAAATCATCAACAGTGAAAATATGCTCCATATGTTGGGCCTGATGTTCAGCAGCTTCGACAATTTCGTCAAAAGAAGCACCATTTTTAGCCGCTTTTGCTATATGAAGAACTACAAGTCCGTAACCGAGTGAAGCGCATTTAGAATCGATAACCCGAATAGGTGCATCCGGATATTCTGCTTTTATCTGGTCTTCCATAATTTTCGCGCTTTGATACGTTCCGGATAATTCAGAGGAGAATGATACATAGACGAGTGGCTCCTTCTTTTCTGCAGAGGCGGTGAACACTTTTTTGAAAGCCTCCGGAGAAGGTTGGGAAGTCTTTGGGGCTTTGCCATTCCGCATCCCATCATAAATGATTTTCGGATCGATTTCTTTTACATCCGCATAGTCTTTGTTATCTAAATGGACATTTAATGGTACCATTTCAATGCCATATTCGATATAATAGTCTTTTGACAAATCACAAGCAGAATCAGCTATAATTTTTACGTTCATCAAATCACTTCCATTCTACAATTTGCTTGCCTTCTTCTAGTTTAAAACGAGAAGGTCATTTAGTCAAAAAGTATTTGAAAAGTTATGAATTTGTCAAGGTTGTTCAAAATTTCCGGTAAAAAGGACACGTCGTGAAAGAGGAAGTTCTAATAAACCTTCCGCATTCTGTGGAAGCTTGTTAGCTAGTTTTTTTGCTCCTCTAATAACGTACATTTCGTTGTTCAGAGTCTCATCACCTCGAACTTCGACGCAGCACAGGACGTGCTAATGTTGGTTGTGCAAGGATGCTTGTGTTCCTAAGCGAGCTTGGTCTTTTTTATCCCCATTTTGAACAAATTATTAATACAGGAGGAACGCTCATGTTTATGATGGAAGCTAAACGAATTTTCATCGTTATTATCGGTGCTTTTCTATTAGCAGTGTCGCTTAACTTTTTCTTAATTACGGCTAACGTTTATGCAAGCGGCTTTGCGGGTGCAGCTCAGCTCTTATCGAGTGTTTTTCAGGATTTCCTTGGGATGCACATTGGAACAGGGATATTTCTATTTATCTTGAACATACCGGTATTCATCTTAGGCTGGTTTAAAGTAGGAAAAGGGTTTACAATTTATAGTGGAATCTCTGTGTTGTTTTCGACCATATTTCTTGAGGTCATGCCGGTTATTGCATTATCAGAGGATATTATGCTGAATGCAGTATTTGGTGGTGTGATTGCAGGTGCTGGTATCGGGATCTCCTTAAAAATTGGAGCTTCAACCGGGGGAATGGATATCATCGCGATGTTATTATCACGCGTGAATGATAAGCCAGTCGGCACGTATTTAATGGCGCTTAACGGAATTATCATTTTGCTTGCCGGGGTACTTTACTCACCGGAGAACGCACTTTATACATTAATTGCGCTCTATGTGACGACTAGGGTGATCGACATGATCCATACTCGCCATGTGAAACTGACGGTAATGATTATTACGCAAAAGCCGGAAGAACTGCAAGAAGCAATCCATAGTCGATTTATTAGAGGGATTACTTTCCTTCCTGCACAGGGAGCCTATACGAAGATAGAGAAGAAGATGGTCTATCTGGTGTTGAGCCGTTATGAATTATATGACGTTGAGAAGATCATTAAAGAAGTAGACCCGGATGCATTCACAAACGTAGTGGAAACAACCGCAGTCTATGGCTATTTTAGAAAGGATTAGGTAGTGTGAAGAAATACTTAGTTGCATTTTTATGCTTATTTATCCTTGTTGGATGTGGAAATGATAGTGAACCAAACGAGCAAGCAAAATCACCGGATAACACGGAAGCACAGTATACCGTTGTTTTTCGGGGATTGGACTTGCAGACGGAAGCTAATACTTATACCTTAACTGGTGAAGTGCGAGCTGAGAATGAGCAATTCTATTATCACCTAGAGCAAGGGGAAGAGGAATTGCACCCGGAAACAGTTTACGAATTAGAAGGAGAACCGGGAGTTTGGCAAAGTTTTGAAATTACTGAGGAGATTCCAGCATCTTCTTTTGAAAAGGAAGAAACACCGATCTTAACGTTATATGGTAAATCTCCAGACGGTGAAGTGCTCCACCCGAATTTTATCCCGATTGATATCACTGAATAAGAGAACAAAAGGAACTTCCATCAATAAGAAGTTCCTTTTTTCTATGTATTAATAGCCGTGTTTCTCGATCATTTCAATAACGCGCGGGGATAGTTGCTCCCACTCTACATCAAAGTGTTTATTGACGGTAATAAAGTTCTGATAGCCGAAAACGTTATCTACACCCTCAATAGTCATTAATTCATTTAGAATATCATACTCACTCGTATCTCCTGGCATGAGCGAATAGCTTTTTGTACCTTCAAAAATCACTTTATCAGATGTGAATTTCATCGCGTTTGGGTTTGGAGTACCCTCCATACGAATTGCCATCCTACACACTCCTCTTTTGTTCATACTTACTCATATAGTAGCAGATAAAGAGGAAATTATAAAGTAAAACTTCATACTGTGGTAGGGGTCGATGCTCAGGGTGTGCCGAGGCGGCGGGCGTTAAAACTCGCATTATGAGTTGGTGTTCCTTCTTCACTTAATGTTTAGTTGAACTGATTCGAAAGTTTATCACGTATTAACGGTCTGTAATACCCCCACTTCTAAACATGAGGGAAAACCAAATGTTAAGTGCAGGATATACAATCCGTAAATACCTGATTCTGTTCAACTAACATTCACTTTATAGGCTGTGTATCAATTTATAATTCTTTAGTTTTTTACGCTTTGAGGGACAGCACGTTAAAGGGACAAGGCTGGGAACTTACCACATTTGATTAGAGGTAAGCCCCAGCCTCGTTACTATTTATAGCTGCTCGTTATTTGTTAATTGCTGTTCCAGTTGCTGCAGCTCTTTTTGTTCTTCGGGCGTTGCTTCCTGGTAAGCTGCTTGGATTGCGTGTTGAACTGCTTCCTTGTCTGCTTCGGTCACATTTTCACCCATATTCATCATATCCATTACTCGTTGTCTAGCTTGCTGGAATAGTGATTGTTGTTCCATCTAATATCCTCCTCGTTTTTTCGCAAGTAAAAAGGGAAACGCTATTCACGTTTCCCTTTTAGTATGAACCCTTTTATTATTGCTATGCATACGCTCGTTTTAATTTGGTGTGTTCACTTTTAATTTTAAATATTCCTCTAAAAATGCTCCGATGCCATCTTCTTCGTTTGTTGCAGTGACATGTTTGGCGAGTGATTTCAGCTCATCAATTGCATTTCCCATAGCAACACCGACACCAGCATAATCAATCATTTCCAAATCATTGTCCTCGTCCCCGAATGCTATAATCTGGTCTTGCGGAATATCGAAGTAATGTGCGATTTTTTGAAGACCAACTGCCTTATTCATCCCTTTTTTAATGATTTCAATGACGTTCCACGGCGCACCCCATTTACGGTGCTCAATCACTTCAGCATGGTAGTCGTCAAGGTGGCTTCTCAATTGCTGCACTTGTTCTTCCTCTGGATAAACGAGGATCGATGTAGGATCTTCCTCAAGTTTTTGCTTTAAGTTTCCAATTACATAAGGGGCTTCATCTTCAATTTCATCAAAGAAGCCAATCAGTTTGCAGTCGAAGGAGTCGATATACACATCATCCAGCACTTCAGCTAAGATATTATTGACACGTAAGTCATAGCAAGCTTCAATAATCTTATGTGCTGTCCGGATTGGCATCGGGGTATGTAAAGCATCCCAGTTTCTGTTTTGCGGATGGTGGATAAGAGCCCCGTTGAAGTTTACCATTGGTGTATCTAATCCAAGCTCATAATAATAATTAATACTGGCCCGGTGTGGTCTTCCAGTCGAGATAACTACTATATGTCCCTCTTCTTTTGCTTTGAAAAGCACTTGTTTCGTTCGTTCACTAATCTTCTTATCATCTGTCAGTAATGTCCCGTCTAAATCGAGCGCAATCATATGTTTTTTCATAATTTTTCAATCACCTCATCTTGTAACTAAGTCTATAAGAGAAAGGCCTGTAAGTAAAGTAAATTTATTTTAACAGCAGTCAGTTTATCACGCATTAACGGACTGTAACACTCCCACTTCTAAACATGAGGGAAGCCCAACAGGTGAAGGTGAGGGATATACAGTCCGTAAATCCCTGATTCTGTTCAACTAACATTCAGTGGGGAGATACGGACCCCACTGAGTGAAGTTTCACTTTAGCAGGTTTCAGACTGGCGGACGAGTTTAAATATCGGTAACATAGGAGTGAGGTGAAAAGTGATGATTGGAATAGAGAAAGAAAAAATAGGAAATATACCGAGTTTAATCGTTGTAGAAACCAAAGATAAGGATAAAGCATTACCGACTGTCATCTTTTTCCATGGCTTTACAAGTGCAAAGGAACATAATCTCCCGATAGCCTTCTTACTTGCTGAAAAAGGTTACCGTGTCATACTTCCTGATAGCGAACTTCATGGAGAAAGGGAAATCAATACATCCGAACGGAAACGGCAAATATCTTTCTGGGATATTGTACTTAAAAATGTACAAGAGTTGGAAGAAATCAAAAAGGCGCTGGATGCAGAAGGCTTGATTTTGGATGATAGAGTTGGTGTAGCGGGAACGAGTATGGGGGGAATTACAACATCAGCAGCATTAACTCAATATGACTGGATCAAGTCAGCCGTTATCTTGATGGGTTCCCCACGCATTACAACATTTGCGAAAACACTCGTCGAAAGCTTCAAAAAAGAGGGAGCCTTGCCAGTAACCGACGAACAAATTGAGGCATTGTACGATCAACTGGAGAGATGTGATTTATCCCTTCAACCGGACAAGTTAAACGGGCGGCCAATATTGTTCTGGCACGGCGGGCAGGATACAGTTGTTCCATTTGATCACTCGTATACATTTTACGATGAAGTAAAAAAGCAGTATGAGAATGAAGAAGATATCCAGTTTATCAAAGAGGCAAATGCCGGACATAAAGTAAGCAGGCGTGCTATCCTAGAATTAGTAAAATGGTTCCGTGCGAATCTGTAACAGTTTATACGGATTCAAATACTTAATATTTTACTGGAATTATGGTTTAATAAAGAAAAGAAGGGAAAAAGGAGGTTCGTAAAATGGATGAAGCGACAAAAGAGTATCTAATGGGAGCACTGGAAAATGTGATTGACCCTGAATTAGGTATAGATATTGTTAACCTCGGTTTAGTTTACGATGTTGATCTTGATGAAGAAGGTTTATGTACGGTTACGATGACCCTAACAACGATGGGGTGCCCGCTTGCCGGTCATATTGAACAGGACATAAGATTTGCCTTAGCCGATCTTCCGGAAGTTAAAGAGACGAAAACAAATATCGTATGGGATCCGCCATGGGGCAAAGACAAAATGTCCCGCTATGCTAAAATAGCACTGGGCATCCCGGATTAATCTAATATTAAACATAAAGAAAGCAGCTACCAAGACGGAGCTGCTTTTTAAAATGGTAACTCAACAGTCATTTGAGAGTTAGGTTATAAGAAAAAGATTACAAGCAATCCAACAACGACACAGTAATAGGAGAAGTATTTCAGATTACCATGTGCCATAATATTCATAAACCACTTCAATGCAAAGTAAGTCGCAACAAAAGAAGTAACAAAGGCAATGATATTCGGAATGAGTAGCGCTTGGAACTCCGGACTTGCAACCAATGACGGAACTTCCAGAATGGTTGTCCCTAAACTGACCGGAATATAAAGTAAGAATGCAAAGCGTAGTGCGGTATCCTGTCTCATCCCGACAAGCATCGCGGAAACAATACTTGCACCAGAACGGCTGATTCCCGGTGTAACGGCAACTGCTTGGGCAAGACCGACAATTACAGCATCTTTCATCGTTAAATCGCCCTCAAGTCGTCTCCCGCGAAGATTACGGATGAACCAAATAGCTACTGCTGTAATTAATAAAGTAACACCAACTACATTTGTCCCGCTCAACACTTCTCCAAGATAATCGCCAAATAATACACCGACCACACCAACCGGAATAGTTGCAATTACGAGATAAACGACAAACATAAAGTCACTTCTTGCCGTTTTATCTCTTTTAAATAGAAATAGGTACGTATTTTTGATTAGTCGGATGATGTCTTCCTTGTAAATTAATAAAACAGCGAGTAAAGAAGCGAAGTTTACGAAAATCTCAAATGAAAGTCCTTTTGCCTCAATCCCAAAGAGCTCGCGGAAAATAATCAAATGTCCGCTTGAAGAAATTGGAATCGGTTCGGTAACCCCTTGTACAAGTCCAAGAATGAAATACTGAATAATAACAATTAAATCTTGAATGAAATCCATCCTATTCTCCCCTTTAATACATCGAATCCATCCTCAAATAGACAAGTTCCTATTTTTAACTAGGTGAATAGTCTAATTGGTGAGGAGGGTTGATTGATGTGACAATGAAACATGATTCTAAAAAAATGTATGAACAATGTAAAAAACATATGCATTCTTATGTGCTTATTGAAACGATAGAAGGGGCTCGTATTGATGGCATCATCACTGGCTTAGATGATGAATATGTATATATGGCCGTTCCTATCGATGCACAGACACAAATGGCAGAAGCCCCTCATGATGAAGGGCATGATTACCGGCAATTTGGACCATATGGCTGGTATGGACCAGGATTTGGGTATGTTCCTCCAAGACGGTTCAGCCGGGTGATTCTTCCACTCGCAGCCCTTGCAACACTTGGCTTACTTGCGTGGTATTAATACAAATAACAAACCCTTGCCACTTTCCTTGGCGGCAAGGGTTTGTTATTTGTTAATTTTTCTTCTCTTTTAATATTACGTCGCCCATCAAGAAAGTGACAATCATAAAAATCACTGCCAAAATGACCGCTTCAGATAAGATGAATGGTTCACCAGCCATACTTGTTAGCACGTATGTAACAGCCGCACTAATTAGCAGTGACCAAATAATCGTGAAGATGTAACGCATATTCTACACCCCGCATTTCAAAAATTTCATATGTAAAAAGATTGAATGCTACTTAAATAATATCCTTCTATAGTTTAACAAAGAACGAAAAAAAATAAAAGCCTTAATCCTGACATATACTAATGAAAAGTAAGATTGACTCTATATTTGTTAGAACAAAGGGGGAAACAAGCACGATGGAAGTCCTTGTTTTCAATGTTTCACACTGGATTGGCTATCATATTGCCAATCGACTTTTGCAGGAAGGGTATAAAGTGAAGGGAATAGAGGGGGAGGCATTCAATAATCATCTAATAGATTTTTTCTTAAGAAACAGTAATTTTGAATTAATCACAAGTAGAGCTGAAATAACTATTCCGCTCGCTATCTGTGTGGGAGAGATACCTGAACGAGTCGAATGCAATTATGATCAACTTATTCAAATCAATGGAAAAAACCCCCATTCTACAGATACAATAGCAATCCACATCCCTTATTTATTTGGTGAATGGATGCCGATGACAAAAGAAGCATGTTACATTGAAGGAAATCGCGTCAGTTTTTCTTCTCAAGAGTTCCTAGAAGAAGGCGTATATATTAAAGATTTTCTTGAATTATTGCTCAAGTTGTTGGAAAGTCCACCAGCAGGTCAAGTATTCTTTGTGAGATCTGCACGAAATCAAAGTTTAAAAGGGAAAAAACTTGAAAAAACTTTCCTATTAGATGAAAATATTGCTATAGAAAAAAATTTAATTCAAGTAAAGGAACATTTTCATAAGTTCCAAACTCTTTATCCTATCGTGGAGGATAGACTTTAATAACATATAAACAGGAGGGGCAGTATGAAAAAACAACTGATACTTACCATTATAATAATGATTATGATACTGCCTGGCTGTAGTTATGTTTCAGATGATAATAATTTGCAAAATGCAGGAATGCTGTTTGAATCGGAAATTGCAGGAAATGCCTGGAATGAGAAGGGATATGAAGGCTTACTTGCGATTGAGCAGGAATTCAATATCGATGTCTTTTATAAGGAAAATACTAGTAAAGAAAATGATGTTATTCAAGCTGTTGATGAATTTGTCCAAGAAGGTGTCAATCTGATTATTGGGCATGGAAATAGTTATGGACACCACTTTGTCGATCTAACGAAAACGTATCCGGAAGTACAATTCATCTATATGAACGGGGACTTGTATAATCCGAAAGTTACAAGCTTAAATTTCGATTCCCATGCGATGGGTTTCTTTGGTGGAATGGTTGCTGGTGAAATGACAGAGACTGATGAAATTGGTGTGATTGCTGTCTTTAGTTGGCAAGCTGAACTGGAGGGTTTTTATGAAGGGGTAAAGTATCAGAACCCGAAAGCGGAAGTTCATATTGATTTCGTCAATGATTGGGATGACAAAGAACAGGCGATGATCATTTATAATGAATTTGTAGCAGCAGGGACGGATGTTATAGTTCCAGTCGGAAATGCGTATAGCAAGGCAGTAATTGAAGCGGCGGCAAAAGATGATATTTATTCGATTGGTTATGTTGCAGATCAGCATGAGTTGGCGCCGGAACATGTACTTACGAGCATGATTCAGCATGTCGAAGCTGTTTATCTGAATGCAGCTGAGGATTTTAATGAAGAAGCATTGATGGGCGGAATCCGTTCTTATGATTTTCATGATGATTATATCACATTAGGCATGTTCAATGAGAAGATAAACAGTAATTTTGAGAAAAAAATCACAGAAGCGATAGAAGAATATAAGAAAACGAACTTGCTGCCCATTGAGAACTAAGGAGCATGTTAGAATCTCCCTCTTGTCAGGAGGGATTTTTTGCTTTAAAATTAGTACCAAGTCATAATATTTACTCGTATAGATTTCTCTTAACAGAAGCGATACAAAATAGATTGTTAGTATTAGTTAAACCTTGGGAGGAAGTATGAAGGAGATGTTAAAATGAATGTAGGTATCTTGGGAACTGGCCATTATGTACCGACAAAGGTCATGACGAATAAAGACATGGAAAAGATTGTAGACACAACAGATGAATGGATCCGCACGCGAACTGGAATTGAGGAAAGAAGATTTGCAGAAGATGAAATCGACACATCCGATATGGCTTATCACGCTGCAAAGGAGGCGCTTAAGGAAGCAAATATTTCTCCAGAAGAAATTGATTTAATCCTAGTTGCAACGGTGACGCCAGATACACCATTTCCATCGGTTTCCTGTATGATTCAAGATCGGCTCGGTGCAACAAATGCGGCGGCACTAGATCTCGGAGCCGCATGTGCCGGGTTTGTATATGGCCTTGTAACAGCTACACAGTTTGTCAAAGCAGGTGCGTATAAAAACGTGCTTGTTGTCGGAGCGGATAAGCTTTCTAAAATTATTGACTGGGAAGATCGTTCAACTTGTGTTCTCCTGGGTGATGGTGCAGGTGCCATTGTTGTTGGTGAAGTTGGAGAAGGGAAAGGAGTCCTTTCTTTTGAATTAGGTTCGAAAGGTTCTGGCGGGAAAGATTTATTACAAAATAAAGAAGGATTTATGGAAATGAATGGGCGAGAGGTATTTAAATTCGCTGTCCGTCAGATGCCGGAATCAACGGTAAATGTTGTAGAAAAGATTGGCCTTCAGAAGGAAGATGTGGATTACCTCGTTCCGCATCAGGCGAATATTCGTATCATGGATGCAGCAAGAGAACGTCTCGGTATGGCTTCAGATAAAATGGCCAAAACGATAACGAAATATGGAAATAATTCTTCCGCGTCTATACCTATGGCTTTATCTGAGTCTGTAAAGAATGGTAATATCAAAGATAATGATTTAATCGTATTAGTCGGATTTGGCGGCGGGTTAGCATGGGGAGCTGCGGCAATCCGCTGGGGAGTCTGATTAGATTGGAAAGGAGCAGAACAATGGATGAAAGAAGAGTAGTAGTAACTGGCCTAGGTGCAGTAACTCCGGTCGGTAATGATGTTACAGCAATGTGGGACAGCATTAAAAATGGAAAATCTGGAATCGATATTGCAACTCGTGTTGATGTGGAGCAATATTCAGCGAAAGTTGCCGCTGAGGTGAAGGGCTTTACACCGGAAGATTATGTGGAGAAGAAAGAGGTCCGTCGTATGGACCCATTTACACAATATGCGGTGGCAGCTGCGAAAATGGCTGTAGAAGATGCAAAGCTTGTCATTGATGATAGTAATGCACACCGGGTAGGTGTCTGGATTGGTTCTGGAATTGGCGGGATGAAAACATGGGAAGATCAGCATTTGAAGTTGATTGAAAAAGGCCCACGCCGGGTCAGCCCATTTTTTGTGCCAATGATGATCCCTGATATGGCGGCAGGACAAGTCTCCATTCAGTTGGGTGCAAAAGGAATTAACTCTTGTACCGTAACTGCTTGTGCCTCTGGAGCAAGTTCGATAGGTGATGCATATCATGCGGTCAAACGCGGCGACGTTGATTATATTATCGCAGGTGGGACGGAAGCACCGATTTCCAACATGGCATTTGCCGGTTTTTCTTCCGCGAAAGCTTTATCAACGAACCCGGATCCAAAAACCGCAAGTCGCCCATTCGATAAAAACCGTGATGGGTTTGTAATGGGGGAAGGTGCTGGAATCTTAATTCTTGAAACATTGGAATCCGCTTTGGAACGTGATGCGACTATTTACGGGGAGATTGTCGGTTATGGTGCAACAGGGGATGCATATCATATTACCGCCCCTGCAGAGAACGGGGAAGGAGCGGCCCGCGCAATGCAAATGGCAATTGATGCTGCCGGGATTTCGCCGAATGAAGTCGATTATATTAATGCGCATGGAACAAGTACAGATTTAAATGATAAATATGAAACGACTGCAATTAAAGCAGTATTTGGCGATCATGCATATAATCTTACCGTTTCTTCGACAAAATCGATGACGGGACACTTGCTGGGAGCTGCTGGCGGGATTGAGTCTGTCATTTCCTTAAAAGCAATTCAGGAAGGGATTGTACCTCCAACCATCAACTATGAGACACCAGATGAGGAATGCGATCTTGACTATGTACCGAATGAAGCGAGAAAACAAGATGTAAACGTCGTTGTAAGTAATTCGCTTGGATTTGGCGGGCATAATGTGTCATTAGTATTTAAAAAATACGAGGCTTAATAGATGAAGAAGCTGATCCTTTTGCGGTCTGCTTCTTTTTGTTTTCCCTTATTGAGACCAAGCATTAAAAACACGGGACAAGCATACGATGTAACAAGAAGCGGGACGATTGGCTGGTCCGTATGGGTGGTGTTTTCATGTTCTATATATTTTGGTTTCTAATCGGTTTTGGCTTAACGGTCACTGGCGGAGTCACGTTCATTGGTTATCTTAATTTGCTTCCTGCCGGGGTATCCTGGTTAGAATTTCTGCAATTTATTACACTGCGAATAGAATGCTATTTTTTCCCTATTGGTATCGTCATTATGCTGCTTGTTCTGTATCGCTACCCGAATAATTCCTAAACCGTTACGAGCGGATGAGAATAAATTCATTCTTTATTGGTCATAATGATTCTAGATTAATTTTCCAAAGAGGTGAGGGTGAAATGCTATATTTACATGATGTTTGGGTAAATTGGTTTGAAAGTGAAGAGAACGGTTATCAAGTTGCCCGTTACCATGAGTGGAGGAAGGAAGATAAGATCGAATTATTGGACCAGACACCTTTGTTATACATAAAGAATGATCTATTTGAGTATATTGAGAATGATTTGCAAGAGATTCCGGAGAGCCTATTAGATACAATTTATAAACGTTCATACAACCGGAAAGGCCAGAACCGGAAAGCTATCGAATATGCTTGTGTCATTACGAACGGGGTGGAGACCCTCGCATTTGATACGATTGGTTATACCATTCCTGTTCGAAAAAGCCGGCTTATTCCAAGGCAGGAGCAGCTCGTCTATGATATGATCAAATCTGCAAAAGCTCAGAATTACGGTTTTAAAAAGAGAAATTACAAGAAAGAGTATCATATTTTATCGATGTCACCTGAACAAGTATTTGGCTTAACGCGGCGGGAGCGAGAGATTAAACATATCCTTATGATAGCCCTTGATCAACTGAAAAGTTCCGGAAATCTGGAAGAGTTGAGATACTGGTTGACTGAATGGGACCCGAAGCTTTACCCGACAGTGAAATTTCTAAACGCTGATGCAGCGTGGGAAAAGCTCTATTCCGGTATTAAGGAAGGATTTAGCAAAAATCATGAAGAATTCTGTGAAAAGATTGTCCGCGGTCAGCCATTTTTAGAAAAACTGTGGGACTTGGAAAAGGAATATGCACAAGACACATCAAAATCTTGAAAAACATACCGATTCACCACTGGAAAGTGAATCGGTATTATTATTTATTTTTTCACACGTCCCAAGCCCATTGCTTTCTTCGCTTTGGCCACAGTTTTATTGGCGATTGCGGAGGCACGATCTGCTCCCTCGTCAAGAATCGTATCAAGCTCAGGAGAGTCGATTAACGCTTTGTATCTTTCTTGGATAGGCTTAAGAAGATTAACCACAGCGTCAGCCACACCTTGTTTGAAATCCCCATAACCTTTCCCTTCATATTTCTTCTCCAACTCCTCAATCGATTCACCAGTACAGCTCGAATAGATTGTTAACAGGTTGGAAACGCCGGGTTTGTTCTCTTTATCATATTTGACAATTCCTTCAGAGTCAGTCACTGCACTCTTGATTTTCTTCTCAATTTGTTTCGGCTCGTCAAGCATGGAAATAAATCCTCTTTGATTTTCGTCCGATTTACTCATTTTCTTTGTCGGCTCCTGTAGCGACATGATACGCGCTCCGACCTCCGGGATACGGATCTCCGGGATGGTAAAGATATCATTGAAACGATTATTGAATCGCTGTGCAAGGTCCCGCGTCAATTCCATATGCTGCTTCTGGTCATCGCCAACAGGTACAAGATTCGCCTGATACAGCAGAATATCTGCCGCCATGAGCGCAGGATAGGTAAGTAATGCTGAGGACACAGCTTCCTTTCCTGTCGATTTATCTTTATACTGGGTCATTCGCTCCAATTCACCGACATAACTGATCGATTGCAGCATCCAGCCGAGCTGTGTGTGTGCTGGAACCTCCGATTGGATAAATAATGTCGCTTTCTTAGGATCAAGCCCAGAAGCCAAATACAGCGCTGCAAGCGAACGGATATTTTTCCTCATTTCCAAGCGATCTTGCGGCACAGTAATAGCATGTTCATCTACAATGCAGAAGTAACATTGATATTCGTCTTGAAGCTCCACGAACTGGCGGATCGCTCCTAAATAATTTCCAAGTGTCAATGTCCCACTCGGCTGAATTCCTGAAAAAATCGTTTGCATACGAAACACTCCTTTAAATTGTCCATAAAAAAAGCCCATTCGCATCCCTATGGAAGGGACGAATGAACCGTGGTGCCACCCTTATTATCCTGCTTTTACAGGATCACTCAAATGTTAATATAAGCTCAGAAGCCCAATTCCAATTTGCCTTGATACTTGTTTCCACCAACCACAAGCTCTCTATCATTCAGCGGGCAATTGTACTATATCTCCGTCATTGCTTGAAATATTTATTTTAATTTATTATATAGAGTTTTTGAGGGGAATGCAAGGCAAGGGGGAGAAGAAAGAGATTTGTGAAGTGACGCTAGCGGTCGTGGAGAAAGGGTGGGGCGGGCACTCTCCAATAACGCGCCCATTTTGTTTTAATGGGAAAATAATTGGCATTTATTTTCCCATCAGCACGCTCGCCAAATTCCAAAGGGAAAATAACCGAGCTTTATTCTCCGACCAGCACGTTCATCTTGCTCTAAAGGGAAAATAACGAGCGTTTATTTTCCCATAAGCATGCTCGCCTTATTCCAAAGGGAAAACACTTGAGCTTTATTCTCCGCTGCTCAGCACGTTCATCTTGCTCTAAAGGGAAAATAACGAGCATTTATTTTCCCATAAGCATGCTCGCCTTATTCCAAAGGGAAAACAACCGAGCTTTATTCTCCCATCAGCACGCTCGTCTTGTTCTAAAGGGAAAACAACGGGTATTTATTTTCCCATAAGCATGCTCGCCTTATCCCAAAGGGAAAACAATCGAGCTTTATTTTCCGCTCGGCACGTTCATCTTGCTCTATAGGGAAAACAACGGGTATTTATTTCCCATAAGCGTGCTTGCCTTACTCCAAAGGGAAAACACTTGAGCTTTATTCTCCGCTCAGCACGTTCATCTTGCTCTAAAGGGAAAAAACGGGCATTTATTTTCCCATAAGCATGCTCGCCTTATTCCAAAGGGAAAACATTCGGCTTTATTTTCGCACCAGCACCCACGTCTATCCCCACTAGTCAAATAAATATCTCCAACCTGTCAGTTCATGATGTGATTAGTGATCCTAGTCACTTATAGTATCTGCTTTTATACTCTCCGACAGATTTAAAGTTGTTAGATAATATTCTCCAGATCACCTTTTTGGATAAAACTTCCCCACACCACTTATAAATTTCCCTCGTGGTAAGCTTTCTTTCAGGAAACAGTAGCTAAAACTCCTCTACTTGACGCAAGACTGTTGTTGCAACGGATTCCTTGTGCCCACATGACTCACATTTACAAATTCCCCTTCCCGAGACCATAGAAAACATCCTACAAGCTGGGCAAATAATTCCCTTTTGTAATTCTTCATAACGAAAAGAAGGTAATCTTTGATGGGGAGATTCTGTTTTGTTGAGCTGCAGTAATTTGGCAGCAATTCTTTCCGATTTATTAGTTAATTTTATCGCTTGATTGTTTATCATTCTTAAATGATTAGTTATTTGATTTGGGAAAATAATTGGACTGTCGAGTGGAGCTTGATAGAGAGTGAATGCTGGATGGGTAAATACAACGTTAGCTTCAATTGGAGTGTTCAAGCCGAGGCTGAGGAGCAGTTGCCGGAGAAGGGATGCTGTTCTATTGAGTTGAAGCAATGGGTTGTTCAATTCGCGTCGAGGTTTTTTATAAAATTTATCTCCTTCAAGGTAAAAATCACCTTCAAAGTTTTTCACTTCATACAAGAAAATTCTAGTCTCGGTTAAAATTAAACAATCAATTTGAAATGTTGTTTGGTTATGCTCAATCAATAGATTATTTAAAACAAGACGATCACCTTCCGTTTTTGACGCGAGGTCGGTGAATAAAAGTTCACCTTCATGGCCTTTTTTTAGATTAAGAAAATATCTGTTTTCTTCAGCAGATAACTTTTTTCGCTTACTTAACGATTCGAGGAGCAATAATTCTTTTGGTTTTGGAGGAAGTACAATGGCTTTCATGTCTCATATTCCTTTCTTATCTTTTTTTAAGAGTTGTCCCGATAATTATAACTCAAATCGAACTAATCTGTCATTTAGAAATAAAACAAATGAACCGCCATTCAATTTATGGTAAATTTAAGATAATAAAAATATAGGGGAGATTTCATGTTCATCCAAATAGAAAAAAACGTGGGAGCTGTGGGCGAGGTTCAATTTATCGAAGGAATTGTAGCTCTCGGAAAAATAAAATTAAATGTTTATAGTTTTGCGTTAGATGGTATTTTAATTGATACGGGGTCGCCAAGATTGCTGCGTGCTTTTCAGCCGTTTTTTGAAAGGTCCAATGCCGAGAAAGTGATGCTGACTCATTCCCATGAAGATCATGTCGGGGGTGCCGCTTATTTGCAAAAAGAATATAATCTGCCTGTTTTTATGAATGAATCAGGTATACAGCAATGTGCGAGAAACGCAGATTATCCATTCTACCGGAAATTCTTCTGGGGGAAAAGGGAGCCATTCCACGCTGAACCGATCGGGGAAACATTTTCATCACGAACTGCAACATGGGATGTAATCGAAACACCTGGTCATGCGGAAGATCATCTTTCCTTCTTGAACAGGGAGACAGGCCAGTTATTCTCCGGGGATTTATTTGTCACCCCAGTGACAAAATTGATACTTGCAAATGAGAGTGTTCCGACGATCATCGATTCGATTAAGCATGTACTCAAGCTGGACTTTGAGGAAATATTTTGCTGTCATGCCGGGTATGTAAATAATGGCCGGAAGATGCTCGGGAGAAAGTTGCAGTATTTAGAAGAATTGGAAACGAAGATTTTGGAGATGAATGCGCAAGGCTATCGTGAGAAAGAAATTCAAAAGGAATTGTTTAAGAAGAAGTATCCGATTACTTATTTGTCTCGCGGTGAATGGGATTCTATTCATATTATTCGTTCCGTTCTAAGAGATTCAAACAAAGGCGACTAAGCAAAATGAGGGGAGGAGTGGGTACGACAGCACTCGACAACTTTTGAAAATTAAGTTGTTTTTACCATTCAACTACACAAGTTTTTCCGATATACTAGGGTGAGAGATTAGCAGGTTAGGAGATTGATAGGTAATGGGGAACTTACAAAATTGGCTTAAAATTTTTACAGGAATAATCCTGTTAGGGATTATTTTACCTGCTGGCGTATACGCAGAAACAGAAGAATCGGTGGCTGTTAGCAAGCATGCGGAAAGAGAGACAAGTATTGAATTATATGATGTAGAAAAGCGGATGAAGCGATTTGCCTTTGATTCGGGATTTCATTTTGAATATCCGGATGCCGTTCGGGGGATTTACGTAACAGGTAATTCAGCTGGCGGCAGCAAGTTTGAAGATCTTCTTAATCTTGTGGAAACAACAGATTTAAATGCGATGGTAATTGATATAAAAGAAGACCATGGTAATTTAACATTCAAGCCTGATGAAGATTCTCCTTATGCAGATATCGCAGAGAACTATATTTCCGATCCAGAAGCGATGATGAAAGTTCTTGAAGAAAAGGAAATTTATCCGATTGCAAGAATTGTCGTTTTTAAAGATTCCGTTCTAGCAAAAGAGCGTCCCCATCTTTCGTTTACGGAAAATGGGAAAGTATGGGTGAACAATCGCGGTGAAGCCTTTGTAAATCCTTTTGAAAAAGAAGTCTGGGAATATAACGTCGAGATTGCGAAACTCGCTGTAGAACTCGGATTCCAAGAAATTCAGTTTGATTACGTTCGTTTTCCAGAAGGATTTGAAAAAAAGGATGAAAGCTTATCTTATACGCACGGGGATTATGAAGATCTTGATATGAACAATATCAAGAAGCGTGTTGAAGCTGTTACTGACTTTGTTGCTTATGCGAGAGAAGAATTATCTACATATGGGGTTGACGTGTCTGTTGATATATTCGGTTACGCAGCGACACTGGAGGAAACTCCAGGAATTGGACAAAACTTTTCAAGAATCTCGGATAATGTCGATATCATTTCATCCATGATTTATCCGAGCCATTGGACGAGTTATTTCGGTATTGAAAAGCCGGATACAGAACCGTATCGGCTTGTGACCGAATATGCTAAAGTGGAAAATGAAGTACTTGGTGCTCTCGACAGTCCGCCGGTATCTAGGCCATGGCTTCAAGATTTTGAGGCACCTTGGTTGTACAGCGGACCAGCAAAACAATACGGGAAAGCGGAAGTAGAAGCACAAATTCGCGCGCTCTATGAAAACGGCATTGACGAATTTCTTTTATGGAATGCAAGTAACGTTTATACGGAAAATGTCGATTATTTAATAGGAAAAGAATAGAGAATTGGGACACGGGGGTCAGAGATCGTGTCCCGGTTTTTTCAATTAACTAGGAATTAAAGGGTTTAATTGAAAACAGTTCGGGTACAATACCGAGTAGACAGTCGTTTATGCGGGCGAATTGGAAATCTACAAATAATCGTGATTACCCCCTACTTTTTTAACGGGAAATGTAGTATACTATAAAAGGGTTTTATTTAAACTTATTTTAATATAAGAATGAGAAATAAGTTTAACCAATGCTTGCGTACCGATAGAAATAAATATTGAGGAGTGAAGTACATGGTAACACTTTATACCTCACCAAGTTGCACATCCTGCAGAAAAGCTAAAGCTTGGTTGGAAGAACATAACATTCCGTTCAAGGAGCGAAATATTTTTTCGGAACCGCTAACAATTGAAGAAATAAAAGGAATTTTGCGGATGACGGAAGATGGGACAGATGAAATCATCTCGACACGTTCAAAAGTATTCCAGAAGTTAGATGTAAATATTGATCAATTACCAATGCAGGATTTGTTTGATCTCATTCAAAAAAATCCCGGCTTGTTAAGAAGGCCGATTATCCTTGATGAAAAACGGCTTCAGGTTGGATATAATGAAGATGAAATCAGACGATTTCTTCCTAGAACCGTTCGTACATTCCAATTAAAGGAAGCACAACGAATGGTAAACTAAAGGAATTTATACATTTAAAGCACAGGACTAAGTACAACGTCTTGTGCTTTTATTTATCACGTATTAACGGTCAGTAATCCCCCCACCCCTAAACATGAGGGAAGTCCAACATGTGAAGGTGGGGGATAAACAGTCCGAAAATCCCTGATTCTGTTCAACTAATATTCAGTGGAGAAGGAAAGGAACGCCTTACTGAATGAAGTTTCACTTTATCTTAAGCAGAGGCGCCCTTACAGACTAAGTACGTGATTCGTTTTCGCGATGCCTGGGACTGTGATTACTCGTCCCACTGAGGAGCGTTTGTACTAGCACATCCAGTAGTCGCAGCAACGTACGGACCGTGCCATCTAGGACGTAAGGAAGTTCGATGTTGCCACAATGAGAGCGTTGTTAATCGAATTTTACCTATAGGAGGCAAAGGGAGCGATGTTGATTTTTACTACTTAGGCATAAGTGCAACTAAGCTTCATGTCTTAACCAATCGGCAAGGCTTCTTTACCGCGTCCTGAGATGAAGAAAATCCGCTAGTCGCTGGCTTCTGGAGCTGGATGTTGTGATGATTAAAAGAAAATGCGTGACAAATTGTTCAAACTGCTTTAGAATAAACATTTAATTATAGGCATATTCATTTCCAAACCGCCATACTTTATCATACAATAGCTATAAGTTAAGGAGGAACACCCTTTTCTTAGCTAAACAGTCCGTACGCATATTATTTTAATAGATTCAAATCTTCGCTTGAAGGGAGAGTAGAAGAATGGAAATAGAAAGAATAAACGAAAATACGATTAAGTTTTATATTTCGTATCTGGATATTGAAGATTTAGGCTATAAGAGGGAAGACATTTGGTACAACAGAGAACGCAGTGAACAATTATTCTGGCATATGATGGATGAAGTGAATCAGAAAGAAGACTTTAGTCCAGATGGCCCGCTCTGGATTCAAGTGCAAGCGATGGAAAAAGGTCTGGAAATTATCGTTACGAAAGCCAAGATTTCTAAACATGATGAGGCATACGAACTTGATGATGATGACCTTGAATTGCACGGGGAAGAGGATATTGATGATATCCTTGAAGACACATTCGGAAAGAGTGCAGACAATGTGGATGACAATCCTGGATTCCATGAAGAGAGACTGTGGGTCATCGTGAAGTTTGCCGATTTTGAAGATGTTATCCAGCTTAGTCATATGATGAAGCATGACTATGAAATCCAAGAAGAAACACTCTACCATTATGAAGGTGCGTACTATCTTTACGTACAGTTTGGCATCGAGGTTCTGGATGATGACGATATTCAGACGAACCTTATGAGTAAAATCCATGAATTCGCAACGAACTCTGATATCTCCTTACATGTACTTGAAGAATACGGGAAAATAATAATCGAGGAAAACACGTTTGCTGAAATAAGAAAATACTTTCCAAGAGAAAAATAGACATCTGGACAGGATGTCTATTTTTTATCGGAAAAGATCTGCTTAAAAGCAGGAATTTATTGTTATTTGTCGAATATAGCGAGCATGGAGGTGTTTGCATGCTGCAAGCAAGATTAAAAAGTGGAAAATATATTATACCTGCTCTGTACCCGAAAAGTGAGCTTTTGCAATTAAGGGAAGGGGAGGAGTCGTTTTATTGCCCGGTTTGCGATGAAAAGGTCATCTTGCGGGTAGGTGAGAAAGTAGTTGCCCATTTTGCCCACACAGCAAACGTGAATTGTCCGTCCCGGGGAGGAGGGGAAGGCGCTTATCATGAACAAGGGAAACTGCAATTATATGAATGGCTCCTTCGTCAAGGTCTTAGTGTAGAGCTTGAAGCATATATGCCGGAAATTAATCAGCGACCAGATATACTGCTCCATCACGGTGAACGCAGAATCGTGCTAGAGTACCAATGTTCTAGAATATCCAATGAGGAAACCATTAAACGAACCAATGGATACAAAGAAATTGGCGTCCCCGTTATCTGGATTCTCGGAGAAAGATTATTAAAGCGAAAAGGAAAACAGGCGCTACGGATTGATTCCTTTACGAGAACGCTCATCCATCAATTTACCTCAGCTTATCCTTTAAGTCTTTTCTACTACTGTCCCTTCACTCATGATCTCATTAAATTCCAAGACTTCACTTTTACAAATAAGAACCGTGCACTAGGAAAACTAACAGTAAAACGGCTTGAAACAATGACGTTTCCCGAACTGCTTGCAAAAGAATTTTTACCGGATTATCATTTTACAACGATTTGGAAACGGGAAAAGAAATATTTCCGCTTAAGAAGGTGGGGTAAGCTGTTTGGAGAGGAGCGGAAGTGGCATCACTGGCTATATAGGAAAGGTTTGCATTTTGAAAAGCTGCCTTCATTTGTTCATCTTCCCGTTTCCGGAGCTTATCGTATGAAGCTACCCGGTTGGATTTGGCAGAGTTGGATTCTGTTCGAAGTGATTGCCCCAAGGCCGATCGGATCTATAATTACGACGAAAGCGTGCAATTATCTAGTTCAACATTATTTATTCCCCTGTGAATATTTCCCCTTGATTAAGTCTCCAGCACAACCCGTCCGCGAATATCTTACACTTCTTTGTTCAGTCGGCCTCTTACGGAGAACCAATACTGATACTTTCGAAAAGTTGACGGACATCGTTCTACCCGAACGACTTGAGCTAGCTATAATAGAAGACGGCGACTTTATTACAGAACTTTTTCAGAACAAATAAACATTATTCGAGCATGATAACCCATTAATTCGTTATACTAAAAGAAGGGGTTTTCTATAATTTTCTAGAATTAGTATAGTAAGCAGATATAAAGGAGGAAATTTGATGTCAAATACGACGAAAGAATTGAAATCAAGAAGTGAGGTTCCAGTTGAACGGACTTGGCGACTGGAAGATATTTTTGCGAGCGATGAGGATTGGAAAAAGGAACATGCACAACTCACAGAAGACCTGCCGGAAATTGAAACGTATCAAGGAAAGTTAGCTTCGTCAGCTGATACGTTATATGAATTATTGAAACTGCAGGATGACCTCTCCAGTCGGCTTGGCAAATTATATACATACGCTCATATGCGTTATGATCAGGATACGACAAATTCTTTTTATCAGGGGCTGAATGCCGAGGCGGAAATGCTGCTTACGAAAGCTTCCAGTGCAATGAGCTATATCGTTCCAGAGATCCTTGCGATGGATGAAGGCAAGCTGGATGAATTTTTGCGGGAGAAGGAAGAACTAAAGCTTTACGAAAAAGTATTAACAGATATTGCGAAGCGCCGTCCGCATGTGCTGAGTGAAAAGGAGGAAGCATTGCTAGCAGAGGCTGGTGAAGCTCTAGGAACGGGTGAACAAGCATTTGGTATGCTAAACAATGCGGATCTTACATTCCCGGCGATTAAGAATGAGAACGGGGAAGAGGTTGATGTGACCCATGGCAGATATTCAATCTTCCTTGAATCAAAAGATCGCCGAGTTCGTAAAGATGCATTTATAGCGATGTATGAAACATATGGTAAATTTAAAAATACCTTTTCAGCTACGTTAGGTGGAAATATAAAGAAAGATAATTTCTATGCGAAGGTACGTAATTATGATTCAGCAAGACAAGCAGCACTCTCGAGCAATCATATCCCTGAAGAAGTATATGATAATCTAGTCGAGGCAGTGAATGAGCGTCTGCCTTTATTACATCGATACGTGGAATTGCGGAAGAAGATTCTCGGTGTCGATGAACTGCATATGTATGACCTTTATACCCCGTTAGTTACAGATGTCGATATGAAAGTTCCATATGAGAAAGCGAAAGAATATGTCGCTAAAGGACTGGAGCCGCTCGGTAGCGATTATCAGCAAATTTTAAAAGAGGCGTTTGAGAATCGCTGGATTGACGTGGAAGAGAATAAAGGGAAGCGGAGTGGTGCTTATTCCTCCGGTACGTATGGAACGAATCCATACATTTTAATGAACTGGCAAGATAATATCAATAATACATTTACGCTTGCTCATGAACTTGGCCACTCGGTGCATAGCTATTATACACGAAAACATCAGCCCTTCCGTTATGGAAACTACTCAATCTTCGTAGCTGAAGTTGCTTCCACAACAAACGAAGCGTTGCTGAATGATTATCTACTGGAAAATTTGGAAGATGAAAAAGAGAAAATGTATATTTTGAATCATTTCCTGGAAGGTTTCCGAGGCACCGTATTCCGCCAGACAATGTTCGCGGAGTTTGAGCATGACATTCATGTCCGGGCCCAGAACGGGGAAGCGCTCACTGCAGATAGACTGACTGAGATTTATTACGACTTGAATAAGAAGTATTATGGTCCGGCGGTAGTAAGTGATGAGGAGATTGGGCTCGAGTGGGCAAGAATCCCTCACTTCTATTACAATTATTATGTTTATCAATATGCAACCGGTTATTCAGCGGCGACTTCACTTGCGAAGCAGATTTTAGAAGAAGGGGAATCAGCAGTCGAACGCTATACTGACTTTTTAAAAGCGGGTAGTAGCGATTATCCAATCGAAGTGTTGAAAAAAGCCGGCGTTGACATGAATTCCAAACAGCCGATTTCCGATGCACTTGATGTATTTGAAGAAAAGCTTAAGGATTTAGAAAATCTATTAGGGTAATGGGAAAGGGAGCTGGTTGCATAACCGCTCCCTTATTCACCGCATTCGCCGATATGCTTTTTTGCGGTGCAAGATCGAATAAAGCATGAAATAAATTGAAATAAATAACAATGGCAACGTCAGGAATAAAGGAATCAATCGCATTAAACCAATCATGTTAATGAATAAAGCAAGCACCGTTAAAATAAAAAACAAAACTGGATACAAATGGTTCATAAGCATCCCCCTCGTTTAGTATAAAATATGAAACAGGAACGTAAATATACCGGATAAACGTAATTATTATTGAACAAATTGTGAAAACTTGAACATATATCTTGCGCATTGAAAAAATACCTGTTAATATATAATTGTAAGTTGAAGCAAACAAACCCCTTTTGTTTGATCATGAAACTTTCTCCCATCCCCTTTGTATTCATACAAAGACGGAATTTAGAGAATGTACGCTGCCCCGTATATTCTCTATTTTTTTTTGTTGTATAAGAAACTATAAAATAAAAATGCAGTGATAACTTAGGGATCCAGGGCTAGCCACGTCCGCTCTGCGCCCAGCAACTAGCAGATCTTTTGGTGGGACGAGCAGTGCGCAGTCCCAAACTTCACACTCCTTCAATCGATAAAGAAGACTTGCCGAGCGGTCTTTGTGAGGCCTAGTTGCCCTTATACCCTTGTGGTGAAAGCGGGCATCAACTCAAAACTAAAGGAGGGCCGTTTAAATTCGGGCCGAAGCCCAACTCACGTCTACCCCTAAAGGGGCATGTTTCCTTTATCTCATTCCGGTAAAAAGGAAGTTCGATTAAGTTCGCTCACGTATGGGCAACATCGAACTACCTCCCATCCTGGGAAGCTCAGTTTGTACGTTGCTGCGACTACTGGATGTGCTAGTGCAAACGCTCCTCGGTGGGACGAGTAATCGCAGTCCCAGGTGTTGCGTAACGAATCGCGTTTTTAACCTGCGAGGGTGCTTCCGCCTTTGTTCTCATTTTTAAGAGAGGGACGAAAAAAACCACCCCGGGCGTAAAATGTCCAGAATTTGAACTTTTTGTGAACTATCACACAAAAGTATTGTCAAATCGATAATGAGTTGTTATGATATATACATAAGTTGAAACAAACAAAAACCCCTTTTGTTTGATCATGAAACTTTCTCCCATCCCCCCTTTGTATTCATACAAAGACGGAATAAGGATATACGCTGCCCCGTATATCCTTTATTTTTTTGTCTATTTTTGGGACATGGGGTCAGAGGGTCTGTCCCAATCCAAGTGGGACAGTTCCTCTGACCCCATGTCCCGAACCAAAAAAATAGACCGACTAATGGTTAGTCCGTCAAATTTTTGGTTTCCAGTAGATTTCGTTATCTGCTTCAACTTTCTCTACTAGTTGCTTTAATTGTAATTTCTTCATTTCACTTAATGTTTTTGTTTCTGACCAGTCATAAATAATAGAGATTTCTTGGGTGCCGATAATTGTTGAACAGCTAACCAATTCTTCTAGTGACGGTTTCGTGGATGGAATCGGGTGATATTGTAAGATTTCGCTTAAAACAAGCTCATATATTTCATAAGGATATAGTCCGGAAACTTTTATTCCATGCTCTTCCACCGTCTGATTAAAGAATACCATTGTCGGCATCGCATCGACGTCCATTTCATTCGTAAGGCGCAAATCGCATTGATAGGCCCTTTTTGCCGATGGAGAAACAATGTCTTTCTCAAATTCCTGCATATCTAATTTTGTTTCCTCTGCACAAGAGAACAGTACATCTAACTCGGAAATGTTCAAGCGCTCGATAAACAGCTTTTCTTGCAACTTCTGTAAAAACTCTTTCCCTGCCCGCTTTCCCTGCAACTCAGATGCCTTAATGGCGAGGGAGGTAATCAGTGGATGTGTGACTGGATAGCGTTCACTACTTTCACTTACCATTTCTGCATGATTTGCGAAGGGAGCGTGTACCTGTTGCCTGTTCACTAAAGAAAAGCGGCTATTTACAATCACTCTCACGGTGAAAAATCTGCCATATTCCAATGTTAGTTTCCTTAAATAAAACTGGAGAGACCAGCAATCTGCGGAAAAAGGATCCAAAAACAGATAAATTTCTACAGGCTTTTGGACAGAATCCGAATCATGATATGTTGCTGATGGATTAGAGTGATTCATACTCAATAACTCAGGCTGCTGCCAGCTCACATCAAGTCCTCCTTTCCTTTATTCTGGTGTATTCATCATGTGATTAGCTGTCATCGTTAATTTCTCAAAAATAATCGTCCGATAAGGCTCATCGATACGTGCTTCTTCCAGTGCCTCTTTCATACAATCCAGCCAGGCATCACGCCTGCTTGGTGTAATGGGGAAGGGGAGATGCCTTCTGCGCATCATCGGGTGACCTCTTTCCGCTTCGTAAAGTCGAGGTCCGCCAAAGAACTGGGTGAGAAACAATTTTTGCTTTCTTGCTGTCTCCGTCAAATCTTCCGGGAAAATCGGAATGAGTAACGGATGTTTTGCTACTCGTGCGTAAAAACTATCAACTATTTTCTCAATTTCACTATAGCCGCCTATTGCGTCGTAAATGGAGCGGTGTCTGATGTCCTGCATATGGATTTCTCCTAATTTTGTTTTTCATTATTGTAGCAGGGCTTTAGTATATGAGCAACAAATGTGATTTATGATAGTGAATATTTACATATCACCTAATGTCTTCCATCGAGATTCTGCAAATTCATAAAGAACCGTTCAATCTTGTTCGGTGTCTGCCGCAAGGGAATATGATTTGTTTCCAGTACCCATTTAAACACCTTTTCACCTTCAGCACGGTTTTTCGCTTCCAGTTCAAATTCATAATCATCTTGATTGTTATACATACTGTAATCAAGCACGTAAAGGGTGTCTTTATTTTCATATTCACGGCGTTCGGTTGTCAGGTCACCGAAGTATTTCAAATCTCTGAATTCGATTCCCAACTGCTCCAGCTGTTTTCCGATATTCACTTTTGCTACTGGTTTCCCGTTCAGCCAACTTGCAGCTTCCTTTTGCGATAATTTATCATGTGTCTCCAGCAATCCATCACCGAATGGTTCCTTTAATGTTAATGTAAACTCCCCGTTTTTCTCTCTGATCCTTAAGGCACTGCGTTGCTTCTTCAACCTCAGATCTTCAGTTTCAAAATAATGGTTCGTTTGTTTGAAGGGTTCCTTAGGGAAGGGGAATGTTTCCAGTAACGTATCAAATTCAGCTTTCGTCAATAAATTCTTAAATTCAATTTCAATTTCCTGTGCCACTCGAAATGCCTCCGTTGTAAAGTGATTATAATTGATTATGGCAATTTCTCAAGTAATATGCAATGAATAGCCTTTTTCTCTGCATGTGTTAAAATAGACTAGGTACATACTCAAACGGAAAGAGGAGTGGTGACTGTGAATTGGGAAGTAATCCTGGCTCCTTATGAACAGGTAGTTGAAGAATTAAAAGTGAAATTAAAAGGGATGCGCAAACAATTTGAACATGAATCAAGGCACTCACCGATTGAATTTATTACAGCAAGGGTGAAGCCAATCCCGAGTATCCTGGAAAAGGCGGAGAGAAGACAAGTGCCGCTGGACCAGATAGCAGATGAAATTCAAGATATTGCGGGAATCCGTGTTGTTTGCCAATTTGTCGATGATATTTATACCGTAGTCGACATGTTACGTGAAAGAAGCGATTTTACAATTCTTGAGGAAATCGATTATATAAAAAGTAAGAAAAGCAGTGGATACCGATCCTTTCATATGATTATTCAATATCCTACCGAAACGATTCACGGAAGAAAGCTCGTAACTGCGGAAATTCAAATCCGTACACTTGCCATGAACTTCTGGGCGACGAATGAGCACTCCTTAAATTATAAATATAAAGGAAGAATACCTGAAAAAATTCAAAAACGTTTACAGCTTGCAGCAGAAGCAGCTTTTAATCTCGACGAAGAGATGTCAAAAATCAAAAGTGAAATTCAAGAGGCGAATCGGATTTTCCACCGGTTGTAATCAGGCACTCGTATGTAAGGGGGAGGAAAAGTGAAATTTGTAATTGTTTCAAGGGACGATCATCGCTCCAAAACAATTAAAGCAACAATGAAGCAATATTTAACAGAATTTGATTTGGAATATAGTAAAGAAGAACCTGAACTTGTAATATCGGTCGGAGGAGATGGCACATTCCTGGAAGCATTCCACCGTTACCACCACCGATTGAAGGAAACTGCTTTTATTGGTGTACACACAGGGCATCTTGGCTTCTATGCCGATTACACACCGGATGAACTAGAGAAATTAATCATTGAAATTGCGAAGACGCCATTTCAAACGGTGGAGTACCCGCTCCTTGAAGTCATTATCCGCTCCAAAACCGGAGAAAAAGAGGACCGGTTACTTGCACTAAATGAAGTCATGATCAAAACAGCAGATGGATCTTCCGTTGTTCTCGATGTTGAGATTAAGGGTGAGCATTTTGAAACATTCCGTGGGGATGGTATTTGCATATCTACACCGTCAGGAAGTACTGCTTATAATAAAGCGCTTGGTGGTGCAATTATCCATCCTTCATTTGAAGCGATTCAGTTAACGGAGATGGCGTCGATAAATAATCGGGTGTTCCGAACGATCGGCTCACCGCTTATTTTACCGCAACATCATACCTGTATGCTGCGTCCGATGCGTGATAGCAGCTTTCTAATTTCGATTGATCATTATACGAACACGTATACAGATGTGAAATCAATTCAGTGCCGGGTTGCCAAGGAAAAAGTACGTTTTGCAAGGTTCAGACAGTTTCCATTCTGGAACCGGGTGCGTGATTCTTTCGTTTCTGAGGGAAATCAAAGGTTTGGAGAATAGAGAGGCAATTATTTAAATGAAATGGATAATTAAGGAAGAACAGGCAGGCATGTTAATCCGTGACTTTTTGCAGCAAGTGGGCGGGTTTTCTAGACGGATTTTAATTGCTGCAAAATCTGCTGAGGGGAATATTTTGCTGAATGGGGTAAAGCAGACGGTAAGGGGGCAACTGCAAGCGGGAGATGTCTTGGAGGTAAAGCTTCCCCCAGAGCCTGTGAGTAAATGGCTTTTTCCCGAATCACTTGAACTTTCCATTGTATATGAAGATGAAGCGGTACTAGTCATAAATAAACCGGCAGGGATGCCAACACTTCCCTCGCCAAAATATAAATCGGGCACTGTTGCAAATGGGGTGCTTGCCCATTATGAAAAAATCGGAAATCCTCATACAATCCATGTTGTCACAAGACTGGATAAAGATACTTCCGGTTTATTACTCATTGCAAAAGACCGACTGAGCCATAGCTTGCTAGCAAAAAGTCAACAGCAATTCACAATTAAGCGGAAGTATTTGGCGATTGTAGAAGGTGAGATGGCAGAGGATGAAGGGAAAATTAACGCGCCGATTGGAAGGAAGCCTGGTTCTATTGTGGAACGCGTTGTCACAGAGATAGGGAAGCCGGCAGTGAGTCACTATAAAGTGAAACAACGGATGGATGAGCATACACTTTTGGAAGTGGAACTTGAAACAGGGAGAACCCATCAGATTCGGGTCCATTTTTCACATATTCACCACCCTTTACTAGGGGATGATTTATATGGTGGGAAAAAAGACTACTTAAATCGTCAGGCTCTCCATTGCCATGAAATTAGTTTCTTGCACCCATTTACAAGGAAGCTTCATACAACGAATGCTCGCTTACCAGAAGATATGGAGCAGGCAATGAAGCAATTATCAAACGATTAATCGAATGTACGAAACTTGTCTTCGTTCAAAGGTTGTTGGGAACGAACGGAAACTAAATTTTTTTCGGGAAGCTGATAGGCCGAAAGTGCATTCCCGAATACACAGCCAGTATCAATATTTATCGTATGATTGACAATTCTTGGCTCCTTAACAGGGGTATGTCCATAAATAATCCAGCGTTTTCCGTGATAGTGTTTTGCCCAATCACGTCGAATTGGTCTGCCCTTTTCGTCGGATTCGCCGGTAATGTCCCCGTAGAGAACAAAAGTCTTCACCCGTTTATCCGTACGACCGATGTATTCTTCCTTTATTCCGGCATGACAGATAACGGCATTCAGTTCAGGGATTTCGAGATAGAGCGGGGCTTGTTCGTATAAAGTCATGAACTGTTTGCGAATGTGCTGCTTTTCATCTTTACTTAGCGACTCGAATTCCTGAACCGTTGTCTCCAGTCCATGCGTTTGTTGGACATTATTCCCTAGAAAGAAGCGGTACAGTTTATTACAATGATTTCCGGGCACATAGCGAGCGATTTTTTCCGTAATAACCATACGATAGACAAGACGGATTACCGCAAGCGAATTCGGGCCACGGTCAGTTAAATCACCGAGAAAAACAGGAACTCGGCCACCGGGATGCTTGAAAACTTGATTATCATAATGGTAACCTAAACTTTGGAAAAGATTGTGCAGCTCATCGATGCAGCCGTGCACATCTCCAATACAATCAATTTTCATCATTCGTGCCTCCTTTAAGAACTATTGTACACAACATGACCGATATTAATAAGACTTTATTCTCTTCGTTTTTTTATTTTTATTCGTGGAAAGATATAAATGGAGAGGTTTGCAGGAAAGGATTGGTGAACATGAGCGAATCATTAGAGAGATACGAAGCAGAAAAGCAGGAAAACTACCAAGCCCGCTTTAATAAATTACAAATATCTCTTGAAGAAGACGATATTAAAGGCTTCCGGGAAGACTTTCTTGATATGCATACGTATGAACAGGCAAGTTTTTTCAGGGAACAGCCTGTAGAGCTCAGGCGTTGGATTTACGGCTATTTATCTCCAGCGGAATTTGCTGAGATTATCGAGAGTATGGATTTTGAAGAAACGCTAGAGTACTTTACAGAAATGGACCCACAGTATTCCGGCGCCATTATGACCGAACTTCCGGTGGACGATGCGGTCGATATTCTAAGTTTATTGGAAAAAGATGAAGTTGCAAGCTTCCTGACGCTCATGGACCAGGAATCCGCCGAAGAAATTAAACTCCTTTTAAATTATGAGGAAAAAACTGCCGGTAGTATTATGACGACGGAGTTTATCGCCTTGTATGATACACAAACTGTCGAACAGGTCATGAAACTGCTGAAAGAAGAAGCGCCTGATGCTGAAATGATTTATTATTTATATGTTGTGGATGAAGCGAAGAAAATTGTTGGAGTGCTCTCAATTCGTGATTTGATTGTTTCCGATTACGATGCATTGATTAAAGATGTAATGAGTGAGTGGGTCATCACTGTCTCTGCCGGCAAAAACCAAGAGGAAGTTGCACAATTGTTTATGGATTACGATTTTCTTGCTGTACCGGTTGTAGATTTTCAAAATCACCTTATCGGGATTATTACAGTTGATGATATTTTAGATGTAGTGGATGAGGAAGCGAGTGAAGACTATTCCAAGCTTGCTGGGGTAGCCGATGGCGAACACCACACAGACACACCATTTGAAGCAGCGAAGAAACGATTGCCGTGGCTTATTATACTTTTATTTCTTGGTCTGTTCACAGCAAGTCTTATCGGACAGTTTGAAGAAACACTGGAACAGGTTGCAGTTCTTGCAATATTCATTCCGTTAATTGCTGGGATGGCAGGTAATACCGGAACACAGTCTCTAGCGGTTGCAGTGCGTGGTCTTGCAACAGGAAACTTTGGAAAGCAAGGGAAATTTAAGTGGCTGCTGCGCGAACTTGGAACAGGGATGATTACGGGTGGTGTTTCTGGTGTAATCCTTGCTATTGTCATCTTTATCTGGCAACAGAATCTCGTTTTAGGATTACTTGTCGGGGTGTCGATTTTTGCGTCCCTAATTGTAGCGACGATAGCAGGGGCATTTATTCCAATACTCATGGATCGGCTAAAGATTGATCCGGCTGTCGCATCCGGTCCTTTCATTACTACTTTGAACGATATCACATCAATCCTGATTTACTTCGGCATGGCAACATCCTTCATGTCGTACTTGGTGTAAGAACAAAGGCTCCTTACAGGTTAAGTATGCGATTCATTTCGCGGGCGCAGTTTTTAATTTTTAAATCGAAAACAGGGGGGAGTGCTTCTTCCCTCCTTTATTTCATTACCGGGACCAATATCTTTGGTTCAAGTAGACGAACGTTATCTCACCTTTCTGATTAAAAAAATTGGTCAAAAGCCATGGACCTTATGGAAAACCAAGACCTCTCTCAACGCTCCCGTACCAAGAAGTCCATATTCCCTAACAAGAGGGAATTTTTCTACAATACTCCTAAAAAAATCTCCAGGTTTTACTGTGTTTACTCCTTTTTTCTTATCTGAATTAGGAAGACCTAAGGTATAATAAATTATTATGCTTAATAGCAGATTAATTTGTACCCCTTTTAGAAATTGATAGTGGGCTCAGACAGGGGAGTGCCGGTTAATTCTATGTAGAGTTTATTCGGGTAAACGGGTCAGTATATGTATCCCATTTTACTTACACACGGCTGGGCGGTTCTCGCATATACTGAATATGAAAATTTAAAACAAAGGGGAGAGGGATTTTGGATAAGGAACGGTATGCCAAGGATCCATTGTTATATATTCATCAAACCCGTACGGAGAAGATTAATGCAAACATGCAACAGTACTATCGGTCATCCAAAATGAAGCGGGAAAGTACAGAAGAAAAGCCATCCAGTCCCGGTCGGATTAAAAAAATGTCACCAGTCTATAATCATAACTCAGAGACAGATGAAAGCGAATCGGAAGACACGGAACAAATAAAGAATAAAAACTTCCAAGAAATGACGGTAGAAGAGCAGTTGGTTTACTTAACGGATAAACCTTCCTATGCGCCACGAATAGTTTGTGAGATTAGAACCAATCAACGAAGCTATAGGGGGGTAGTGTTAAATTATCTGGATGGCGTAGTAACAATCCGAAGTGGAAGGAGAAGACTGGAAATTTCCCGTGAAGAAATCGAACGAATCCGGCTGCTCAGCTTATAAAGTGAAGCTTCATTCAGTGAGGGTTTCCTTCCCTGCCCCACTGAATGTTGAACAGAATCAAGGATTTACGGACTGTTTATCCTCCACCTTCACATATTGGGCTTCCCTCATGTTTAGAGGTTGGGGTATTACAGACCGTTAATGCGTGCTAAAGTGAAACTTCATTCAGTGGGGAATTCCTTCCCTCCCCACTGAAACAATCATGGCTACGCTTTGCGTATCCACAAACTATAATGAAAATAAATCCTAAGCCCAATCAGAGTATTACTCATGCAAATTATGGGAATTGATATAACAACAATACGACCAGGCC